>NZ_CAXGSH010000052.1:0-26784 GCF_964012375.1 uncultured Salinisphaera sp. | reverse complement strand
CGCCGCGGGCCCGGAGCAAGTCGGCCACCGCGTCGAACCGCTGCGGGTGACGCGGCGCCAGGACGAGCAACAGTGCCGGATGCCGGATGCGCAATTCGGCCCAGGCATCGAGCACCTGCGCCTCTTCGCCTTCATGCGTACTGGCGGCGACCCAAATGGGTCGGTCGTGTGCCTTCCATTGCTCGCGCAGGGCCAGCGCCTGTGCGTTGTCGGTGCCGGCCGGAATATTGTCGTATTTGAGATTGCCGATCGTATGCACTCTCCGGGCCGGCGCGCCAAGCTCGACAAAGCGTTGGGCGTGGCCCGGGCTGGCCGCACCGATGGCCGCCAGGGATGCAAGCATGCGGGCAACGGTATGCCGCCATAGGACGTTTTGATAACGCCCGGCCGAGCGCTGCGACACACTCGCGTTGACCAGCGCAATGGGCACGTCGTAGCGATCGGCGGCTGCCAGCAGATGCGGCCAGAGTTCGGTTTCCGCGATCACGCCCAGGCCGGGACGCGCGCGGCGCATGAATCGGCGTGTTGCGCCCCGGGTGTCGAGTGGCACGTACCGGCAGTAGACATCGTCCGCGAAGGTCCGCTCGATACGTTCCCGGCCGGTGGGCGTCATGGTGGTCACCAGAATGGCGCGATCCGGGTATGCCTGTTCGAGCCGCCGAATCAGCGGCGTGACCAGAATCGCTTCGCCGACCGATGCGGCATGCACCCAGATCGCGCCGGCGGGCACGTCGCCGACCCAGCCGAGGCGTTCCTTCCAGTGTCGGCGATAGGCGGGCTCGCGCCGCCCGCGCCAGTAGAAATAGGCCAGCACCAAAGGCAGCGCCGACCAGGTCGCCAGGCAATAGACCCCGCGCGCCAGAAAATCGGCCACGCGCGCCGCGAACGCGCTGCCAGCCGGGTGATCGTTCACCGCCGCTCGGCCGCGTCGCTATTCATGCGTTCGATGATCGACGTGGTGGAATAGCCGTCGACGAATTCGAGCACCCGCACCTCGCCACCCGCGGCGCGTACGCATTCACCGCCGGCGATCTGATCGGGCGTGTAGTCGCCGCCCTTGACCAGTACATCCGGCAGGATGCGACAGATCAGGCGCTCGGGCGTGTCCTCGGAAAAAGCCACCACCCAGTCCACGGCGCTCAGCCCACGCAGTACCTGCATGCGGTGATCCAGATCGTTGAGCGGTCGCGAAGGACCCTTGAGGCGGCGTACCGAGGCATCGTCGTTGACGGCGACCACCAGATAGTCGCCCAGCGCACGGGCGGCTTCGAGATAGGCGATATGGCCCGGATGCAGCAGGTCGAAACAGCCGTTGGTCATCACCACCCGCTCGCCGCGCGCGCGCCGCTCGGCCACGATCGCGCTAAGCGCGTCTTCGTCGATGAGCCCGCGGGGGCCGTTACGCTGGCTGTGGGCCGCCTGCTTGAGTTCGCCCGGGGTGACCGTCGCCGTGCCGAGTTTGGCCACGACGATACCCGCGCCGAGGTTGGCGATCGCCGCGGCATCGGCCAGCGCCAGGCCGGCGCCGAGTCCGGCGGCCATCAGCGCGATCACGGTATCCCCCGCCCCGGTCACATCGAAGACCTCCTGGGCCTGGGCCGGCAGATGCAGGTGGCCGTCGTGGGCAAACAGGCTCATGCCCTTTTCGCTACGCGTGACCAGCAGTGCGTCGATATCCAGCCGGGTGCGCAGCGTCGCCGCTTCGTGGGTGAGCGCCGTATCGTCACCCACCGGCCCGACCACCGCCTCGAACTCGTGCAGGTTCGGGGTGATCAGATGCGCACCCGCATAGCGCTGCCAGTCGGCGCCCTTGGGGTCGACAAGCACCGGGATATTCCGTTCGCCCGCGATAGCGATGATCGTATCCACATCCGCCAGGGTGCCCTTGCCATAATCGGAACACACCACCACGTCCACCTGTTCGAGCGCGGCACGGTAGCGCTCGACGAGCCCACCGCGATCGAATGCACCATCGAGCGCAAACGATTTTTCGAAGTCCAGGCGGATGAGCTGCTGGTTGCGGCTCATCACACGCAGCTTGGCGATCGTGGGGTGAGTGTCGCTGGCGATCAGGTCAGCGACCACGCCGGCCTCTTCGAGCAGCGACCGGGTGGCGTCGGCCGGTTCGTCCTGACCGATCACGCCGAGCAAGCGGGTTTGTGCGCCCACCCGGGCGAGGTTGAGCGCGACGTTGGCCGCGCCGCCGAGACGGCGTTCCTCTTCGGCGATACGTACCACCGGCACCGGTGCTTCCGGCGAAATACGGCCGGTGTCGCCGTACCAGTAACGGTCGAGCATGATGTCGCCGACCACCAGGACGCGCGCGTTTTCGAACGAAGGAACCGTGAGCATGCTTTCACCGGGCGAACAATTCGCGCATCATACAAACCCTGCTGCGTGCTGTGTAGCGCGCAATCCGCGACCTGATCCGCGTTCGTGCCTATGACTGCCGACCGACCGCTGGGGCTTTATTCGCATGGCTAGCCCCGCCCCGTCGAAAGATTCCGATTCGCCGTCCCTCAACGCCCCTCGCTACTGGCCGAGCTGGATACTGATGGGACTGGGCTGGGTGCTTGCCCGTCTGCCCTATGGGCTGCAGATGTGGCTGGGCAAGCGCTTCGGCGATCTCGCCTACCACGTGATCCGCGCGCGCCGCCGGGTGGCCGACATCAATCTGCGTCTTTGCTTTCCCGAGCTTGATGCCCCGGCACGCAAGCGCCTGCTGCGCGCGCATTTTCAATCGGTGGGCATGGGGGCGATCGAAACGGCCCTGTGCTGGTGGGGGCCGACCGAGAAGGTCGAGTCGCTTGCGCATATCGAAGGCCTGGACAACCTCGAGGCCGCCTGCGCGCGCGGACGCGGCATTATTCTGCTATCCGCGCATTTCACGTCGCTGGAGCTGGGCGTACGCATGGCCAAACGCCCGCTGCGCGAACTCGGCTATATCACCACCGCCATGTACAAGGCGCCGCACGATCCGGTGGTCGACCACGTCATGCGTACCCGCCGCGAAGCCCATATCGGCGGATCGAGCATTCGCGATGACGACGTCAAGGGCCTGCTCAAGGCCCTGCGCCGCAAGGACGCCGTCTGGTATGCCGCCGATCAGAAACCGCCGAAGCGGCTGGGCACGGTGGTAGATTTTTTCGGCCAGCCGGCACGCACCCATATCGCGCTCAGCCGCCTGGCGAAGATGAGCAAGGCCAGCGTCGTGCCGTTTTTCACCCTGCGCTGCGAGGATGGCAGCGGCTACCGGCTGATCATTCTGCCCGCGATCGAAGATCAGCTGGGCGGCGACGAAACCGAAGACGCCCGCACCATCAACCAGATGATCGAATCGGTCGCCCGCCAGGCGCCGGAGCAGTATTTCTGGTTGCACCAGCGCTTCAAGCGCTCCGGCTACAACCCCTACAAGGCCGACGCCGATACGTAGCCGCCGCGCAGCGCGTTCCAGTCCGCGTCGAGGAAGTTGAACGCCAGCGACGCATCACGGAATTTCGCCAGGGAGCGATGGAAACGCGCCAAGTTGGCCTGGCGCCATTTGCCGGGCGTGCGCAGCCGCGCCTTGTCGAAATCGATCAGATGGAAGTCGTCGTGCGTATCGATGAGGACGTTGCGCGCATTCAGATCGGCATGCCAGAGCCCGGCGCGATGAAAACGCGCGAGCACGGCCCCCAGACGCTGCCATGCGGTCGACGGGACGGCCTGGCGCGCCAGTCGATCGGCGAGCGGCTCGGCCTCGGGAATACGCCGGGTGATCACGTCACCGCGATAGAAGCCCAGCGCCGGCTGCACCCGAGCGGCAATCGGCGTCGGCACCGGCAGGTCGCGCGCCTGCAGGTCAGCCAACAGCCGCAGTTCTCGCACCGGTCGTGCACGTTCGATGCCGGTATAGAGAAAACGATCGTGGTTGATGCGCGCAAGCGCGCCGCCGCGACGGTTGTGGCGCAACACCCATTCGTTGCCGTCCGCGCCCTGTAGGAAATAGGCCGAGCCGCGGCCCTGGGCTTCGCCCAGCAAGCCGTCGCGCGCGCGCCACCAGTCCGGATCGAAGCATTGGCCATCAACATGGCCCAGAACGGCGTCGTTCCAGACCATGCGTTCGCCATGGTCGCCACGTTTGATCTGCAGCGTCATATCCGACCCGCGGCGCCGACAAGCGGCGCCCGTTTTATACGAACGTCAGCCAGTCCGAGTGATCGTCGCGCTTGCCGGTCACCTGATCGAAGTAGCGTGACTGCATCGCCTCGGTGATCGGACCGCGCTTGCCCTCGCCGATCGGCCGATCGTCGAGTTCGCGCATGGGCGTGACTTCGGCGGCGGTACCGGTCAGAAACGCTTCGTCGGCGATATAGACCTCGTCGCGGGTGATGGTCTTTTCCCGATAGGGAATACCCATCTCTTCGGCATAGGTCAGGATGGTGCGCCGGGTGATGCCGTCGAGCGCGCTGGTCAGATCGGGCGTATACAGCACGCCGTCCCGCACGATGAACAGATTCTCGCCGCTGCCTTCCGAGACGAAACCGTTGCAGTCGAGCAGCAGGGCTTCGTCGTAGCCGGCCTTGTTGGCTTCCGTAACCGCGAGCATGGAATTGAAGTACGGGCCGTTCGCCTTGGCCTTGGTCATCGCGGAGTTGACGTGATGACGCGAGAACGAAGACGTCTTAACGCGAATGCCGCGGGTCATGTTCTCTTCGCCCAGATAGCTGCCCCAGGTCCATGCGGCGATGGCCACATGGCTGGTGAGATCGTGGGCGTGCAGGCCCATGGCCTCCGAGCCATAGAAGATCACCGGTCGGATATAGGCCGACTCGAGCTTGTTCTCGCGCACCACCGACACCTGCGCGGCGTTGAGCTCGTCTTCGCTATACGGCATGGGCATGCCAAGAATCTTGGCCGAACGACACAGCCGGCGGGTATGGTCGGCCAGCCGAAAAATCGCGGTGCCGCGATCGGTGTTATAGGCGCGTACGCCCTCGAACGCGCCCATGCCGTAATGCAGGGTATGCGTGAGTACGTGGACCTTGGCATCGCGCCAGTCGACGAGTTCGCCGTCGAACCAGATCAGGCCATCGCGGTCGGCCATCGAAGTCATGCGCTTTTCTCCTGTTACGCCTGCGGCTGCGCTGCCGTGTTACAGCACGGCGAAGCCGGCTATTTGACCACACCGGCCCCGGTGCAGGCCAGCCGGTTGGTTGTATGGGCCAGCTATTTGCTGGGGTCGGGCTGTCGGTCGGCCTGGCCACGCGCGGCCAGCCAGTCGAGATATCGGGTCACGCCCTCGCCCACGGTGGCAAACGCCGGGCCGTAGCCGGCCTCTCGCAGGGCATCCACGCTCGCCTGGGTGAAACTCTGGTAGCGCCCGACCAGCGATTGCGGAAACTCGATATAGCGTTTTTCGCCGCGACCATACCAGTCGATCACCGCGTCGGCGACGTCGTTGAAGGTCTGGCTGCGGCCGGTGCCACAGTTGAAGATGCCGGATACGCCCGAATCCAGCAGCCAGAGATTGACGTCGACACAGTCGCCGACATAGACGAAATCGCGGCGCTGCTCACCGTTGCCGTAACCTTCCGAGCCCTCGAACAGGCGGCATTCGCCCTCGGCTTCGATCTGGCGCGAGAAATGCCAGGCCACGCTGGCCATCTTGCCCTTGTGCTGTTCGCGCGGGCCGTAGACGTTGAAGTAACGCAGGCCCGCCACCTGCGAGCCGGTGGTGGCCGATTGTGCGCGTACGTACTGGTCGAAGGCGAACTTCGAAAACGCATACATATTGAGCGGGCGCTCGGCATCGCGCTGTTCGACGAAGTCCGGCCCCATGCCGTAAACCGATGCCGACGAGGCATAGATGAACGGAATCGCCCGGGCCACGCACCAGTCGTGCAGGCTTTTCGAATAGCGATAGTTGCGCGCCATCACATAGCGGCCGTCCCACTCGGTGGTATCCGAGCAGGCGCCCTGATGAAACACGGCACGAATCTCGCCGAGGTCCTCGCCGGCTTCAACCCGTGCGAGCAGGTCGTCGTATTCGAGATAGTCGCTGAAATCCAGGTCGGCGAGGTTCAGGCATTTCTGGCCGTCCGACATGTCGTCGACGATGAGGATATCGCGCTCGCCGCGCGCGTTGAGCCCGGCCACGATATTACTGCCGATGAAGCCGGCGGCTCCGGTGACGATGATCACTGGCGCGTGTCTCCCATGTGGTCGTTGCTGCGATCGATGCCCGCGCGCTCGTCGGCCACCCCGAGATCCAGGCCGAGGCTTCGATACCAGCGCAGGTAACGGTCGGCCATGGCGGCCGCAGTATACGCGAGCGATTTTTCGCGTGCGGCCCCCGCAAGCCCCGCGGCCAGCGCCGGCTCGGCGCGCAAACGCTGGAGCGCTTCGGCCAACGCTTCCGGGTCGCGAGGCGGCACGAGCAGGCCATTGCTTTCGTCCGCCACGATGTCGGGAATACCGTCGACATCGCTGGCCACGATCGGCAGACCGGCGTGCATGGCATCGAGCAGCGCTGAACCCAGGCCTTCATGTACCGACGGAAAAGCAAACAGGTCGAACGCGGCAAGATGATCGCCTACGTTGTCGACATGGCCGGTAAAACGAATGGCCGGGTTGTCGCCGGCAAGCTCGCGTAACAGGGCCTCGTCACGCCCGCCGCCCACGAACACGAACCGCCAGCCACTATCCGCGGCCGCGAGTGCATGGGCGGCGGCGATCAGATCACGCTGGCCCTTCTGGCTGTCGTCGAGCGCGCCCACGTGGCCGACCACGCACTCGCCGCCGAATGTTCGGCGCAGTTCGGCCACGGCTGCCGGCACGGTTTGAAATTCGCCCGAGGCGCTGGGTATACGCACCGTCGCAAGCCCCGGGAAACGCGCCTGTAAAACCGCGTCGATCGCGCGCGAAAGCACGGCCACGCCGCGTGCCTGTCGATACATGCGCCGCGTGGCCCAGCTCTGCGATGGCGCGTTGTCGACGCGACGGGTAAATACGTAATCGCAACCGACCAGCGTATGCGCCGCGTGGGCGAAATGCGCCCCCTTGCCATCGTGGGCATGCAGAAAATCGCCGCGCACGGCACCGACGTTCAACGCGAACGGCTTGCCGATCGGCACGCGTTCGAGCTCGGGCACGTCGGCCAGTCGCTCGAACAGGACATCGCCCCGCCGTACGACCACGCGCTGGGCCACGCCCCGGGCCGCGAGTTCGCGTATGAGCAACTCAGTCTGTCGCTCGCCGCCGCGAAAGCCGCGGGCGAGGTTGATATGGGTCAGTCGCGGTCGCGACCGCTCGCTACGCACTCGCGTCATGAATCAGGTTCCGGCGAAAAACGACATGCGGATGGCTAGCTGGGCAGCCGGGCACGCGCGAACTCGACCACCGAGGTTGCCGCAAGTTCGCGACCGAGTTCGGTCGAACTCAAATAGCGGGCAAGCCGCTGCGCAAATACCTGCCACTCGGCGGACGAGATGAAATTTCGGGAGGTATACGCCAACTGGCGCAATGATGCATCGAAACGACGCCGCACCACGGGCCCACATGCGCTATGGCGCAGATCGTTATCAACCCAGATCAGCGCGGGGCTTGCGCCATCCCCGGCCGCCGTCCTCGGCAACAGCACGTTTTCCAGATGACAATCCTTATGGTGCCATCCGTCGCGATAGAGCCGCGCGATGTCGCAGGCGATACGATCGAGCAGCCCGGCCCGACTGTTTTCGTCGACCATATGGGTGAGCACCACGCGCAGCGTGTCGTGCGCGGGGAGTTCGTCCATGAATAGCAGCGACTCTGCCCGCGACCAGGGCGCAAGCGGAATGCCGTAGCCGGTCAGGGTCGCGGTCTGCATGCCCAGCCGCTGCATGATGCGATTCGCGGCTATTTCGCGCTTTGCCTGGGCCGCCCAGAACTTGCGCATGTGGTCGCGTGGCGCACTCTTGACCCAGGCGAGTTTGCTTATCAGCGCCGGGTGGCCGGGGTGGCGACTGATACGGGTATATGTGCCCTCGTAGAGGGTTTGCGCCTGCGCAAAATCCGGGCGCCGGGCCGCGATGGGGGCATCCACCCACCAGAGATCATGGCGCGTGACAAGGCCGCGGCAAACCGTCATTCCCATGCGACGCCACGTCTGCGGTAGAGCCACAACGCCCGATCAGCTGAAGCCATCATAGAACTCGAGCAATTCGCGGCGCATACGGGCAATCGAATAATCCTGGGCAATCGCTTCGCAGGAAATACGGCCGCGCTCGCATTCCAAGGCGCTACGTTCGGCGTAGGTGTGCATGGCGCAGGCGAACCCCTCGATATCAAGCGCGTCCAGCAAACAGCCGGTTTCCGGGCCTGCCACCATGGCCCGGGCCGCACCGGTACGTTCGGAAGCAATCACCGGCAGACCGGCAGCCATCGCTTCAGCAATGACGATGCCGAATGCTTCGTAGAGCGCGGGATGAACGAGCGCATCCGCGGCCCAGAAATAAGGACGCACGTCGTCGCGGGCACCGGTGAAATGGACACGCGCATCGACACCGTGCGCTCGCGCCATGCGTCGATAGTTGCCCATGCGACTGTCGCGGCCCACCACCAGCAGATGCGCAGCCGGGTGGGTCTTGGCCAACGCCGCGATCGCGGTGTTGACGCCCTTGCGCTCAAAACCCGAGCCAACGCAAATGAAAACGGGCGCATCGTCGGCAATGCCGAGTTCGGCACGGGTACGCCGGCCGGCCTCAACGGCCGCCTCGTCGCGCTTGAAACGCGCCACGTCGATGCCGTTTTCGATCACCCACAACTTCGCCCGACAGGTGGGAAAGCGACGCCTGATATCGTCGCGCACCATATAGGAATTGCAGATCACCGCCCTGAGCTGATCGCTGGCATACATTTGTTGTTCCATGCGCAGCTTGTCGCGGTGGTAGCCGCCCATACGCCGCCACCAGCGCTTGAGCGGCGGGGCAGCACGGCGACGCTGCTCGAGCCATTCGGCATGCACGCCGCCATCGGCGCGAAAGATATCGACCCGGGGCAGATGCACCTGCGATTGAACAAAGTCTACCGAGAGACGGTCCAGCTGCTGCTCCAGCGCGCGCACGAATGCCTGCAAGCGCCAGCGCCGTCCCACCGCGAATGGACGACATTCTATGACCCGAACATTGGGCGGAAGCGCGCCGCCCCAGCGGCGCGTCAACACGATCCACTCGACGTTATCCTCGGCGAGCGCATCGAACACGCTGGACGTAATGCGCTCAGTACCGCCGTCGCTGCGATAGCGGTTGAAGATCAGCCCGATGCGAGTGTCCATAAAGGTCAAGTTGCCATTGTCGCCACGTCCCGCTGGCGGTTCGCACATGCAGCGTTGGCGAAACCGCCTTGCCGGCCAGCGATTGTGCCATACACGTCATGACACTGGCTTTTCGAAAGGCCCCGGCCGTGGCGAGTCGAGCGTTTTGGCTTCAAGATAGGTCTTTTGGCGCAACAACCGCCCGGCCCCCGAGGAGGCCTTTGAGATCATGCCCCATCAGACCCGCCATATCGCCTTCTTTCTGCCGACCTTTCCGGCAGGCGGCCAGGAGCATACGACGCTGTTACTCATGAAAGGGCTCGTCGAGCGCGGCCACCGTGTGGATCTGTTGCTCGAACGCAAGGTCGGTGCCTATCTACCGCGTGTGCCGGACAGCATCCAGGTACATGAACTCAAACGGCGCTCTCGCTGGAGCGGTTATCGGCGTTTTATCACCGGATGGCCGAGCGAGGGGCTTCGGCACCTGCGCGGATCGCTGGGGTTGGGGCAACGCTCGATACCGCTGCACCGCTTGATCGCCCTCGTCGATTATATGGAAACACAGCGTCCGGATGTGGTGATCAGCGCCCACGATCGAGCCCCGCTGCTCGCCCAGTGGGCCGCCGGCATCTCTCGGCATCGTGTCGCAACCGTTGTCATCGAACGCAGTATTTTTTCGCGCAACTACGAGGCTACGCGTTCCAATGCGCGCAGCTATGCCGTGATGCAACACCGGCTGGTGCTCATGCGCAGACTCTACCCGAAGGCCGATCGACTCGTCGCGGTGTCGAACGGGGCCGCCGCCGACCTGGCGCAGATTTTGAACCTGCCAAGGCACGCTGTGGGCACGATGTATAACCCAGTACTGCGTCCCGAGCTGATCCAAAGAGCCGCGGAGTCGATCGACGACCCCTGGCTGAACGACCGCAGCACGCCTTTGATCGTCACCGCCGGACGCCTCGCACCGGAAAAAGCCCAGCATGTGTTGATCGACGCGTTTGCCCAACTGCTCGACGCAGGCCGCGAGGGCCGGCTTGTCATCCTCGGTGAAGGCCCCGAGCGCGATCGTCTCACGCTGCAGATCGCCGAGCTGGGCATCGAAGATCATGTCCGCATGCCGGGTTGGGCCGAAAATCCCTACGCCTGGATGGCGGGCAGCGCGCTGTGCGTGCTGCCTTCCGAATTCGAAGGCCTGCCTAATACGTTGATCGAGGCCATGGCCTGCGGTTGCCCGGTCGTCGCAACGGACTGCCCGGGCGGCACGCGCGAAATCCTTGCCGACGGCGAGTATGGGCGGCTGGTACCGGTGGGTGACGTCAAAGCCCTGGCCGACGCCATGGCCGCAACGCTTGATGACCCGACCCCGGTCGAGAAATTGCACGCACGTGCCGCGGATTTTTCCCTGGAACGCTCGGTCGATGCCTATGAAGCCGAGATCGAACGCCTGTGTACGCGCGCCCACGCCGAGACCCGCTAAGCGCGCCTCAGCGGTTCACCGTCACGACTGCGGCCCCTTTTTCGGTCGCTTCAAACGCCAAATCCATGGACGGAAACGCCTCGCGCCAGCGCGCCAGGGTGGCTTGCTCGCCCGGCCGGTCCGCATCGTCGAGCACCAGCACTGCGGCGTGCGTCAAGCGCTCGCTCAGCGCCGGCAGAGCCGGGGAACGCACAAGCGGCCCCCCGGCTGCCGGCGGCCCGTCCACGATCACCATGTCGATATCCCCGGGCAGCCTGTCCACGACCGCGCTGTCGTACCAGGCAATCGGCTGGCCTTCATCGTCCAGATACGCGGACGACTTGAGTTCAGCAACACGCACATCCGCCCACGCGCCCAGGTGGTGGCGCGACAGCTCGTCGCGCGTCCTGGCCGCGAACTGCGGATCGTGATCAATCGAAATGATCTCGCCGCCACCTAGCCGCTCCAGACAATATGCGCATACGAGCGTCGAATTGCCGCTGCCGAACTCGACGATGCGTTTTGGCCGGCGATCCTCGATAAGGCGCACCAGCAGTACGGCAAAATCCGGTGAGATTGCCCAATCGCGCATCGGCGGCAGTATGAAACGTGGACGCAGATAGGCGTGTAACTGCTGGAACGTCGTGAGTTGGCGATACTCGTTGAGATCGTGGTAGACGCCGGCACTGCGCTGATCCGCGAGCCTGGAGAGAATGCGTTTCTGCGCTTTGCGCAGCCGATGCTGCTGCCTGATGACCACGACCAGCGCCACCAAGGTCGTCATGAAAACAGCGATCATCCACCCTGTCGGCGTCATTGCCCACGCTCCTGCTGTCGCGCGGCAAGCTTGCGATCGCGTTCGCGCATGCGAAACACTTCCCAGGCCAAATCGCGTCGTGGCCAGTCCAGGCGACGCATGATGGGCACTTCGCTGCGCCAGCCGTGGTTAGTGGTCACATAGGCTCGTTTATAGCCGGCGTCAGCCGCTGCACGGCGCACACGCGCATCGCTATCGCCGAACGGATACGCCAGCGTCGTCACGGCATGCCCGAGCCACGATTCGAGCCGTTCGCGGCCGCTCACGAGCTCCTCCTCCAGCTCCGCATCGGTGACATGGCGTAGATCGGGATGGCTGATTGTATGTGCACCAATGGTAATGAGCGGATGCGCATCGAGCTCGCGCAGCTGCTCAAGGGTCAGATAGTCTGCCGTCAGTTCAGCCGGCGCCAGGCCATAGTCGTCCATGATCGCCTGTTGCTGTGCAAAGCGCTCATGGTTGGTCATCTTCTTGAGCACGCCACGAAGGGTAGCGAACGCAGCCTTTGCGTCGTCCTCGGGGATCTCGCGTAACCACGCTTCGACCGACGGACGACGCCAGTCCCCATGCCGTGCGACCGCCGCAGCAACGCGCGACAGCAGGGGCCGGTTGCGCTCGATGAAACCGGTGGTCACAAACACCGTAGCCGGCGTTCGATAGCGCTCGAGAATAGGCAGTGCGACGGTCAGGTTGTCTGCATAACCGTCATCGAAGGTGATCTTCGCCTGGTGTCCATGCCGTCGCAGGAACTCATCCAGATCGCGCGGATGCACATGGGTCACGCGGTCGGAACTCACCTCCGGCGCCGAGAGCGGATCGGCCACACCGTGACCATAGAAAACGCGGCGATAACGCGATCGAATACGTGCCATTGAACCTTCCGTTATTGCACGGGGATCGGCATCGGACTTCAATTCATCGATGCCCCTGAGCCGCTGTGCAATATACGTAGCGGCCGCTGCGAACGCTAGCCGAAGGAATCTGTTGACAAAACCCGCTCGACAAGCGCGCGATAGCGCATAGTCGCAGCTGCCACCGAATAATGCTGCGCTCGTGCGATCAATACGTCGCTGTTGCGTTCGGCGCCGATTGTTTGCGCTATGGCCGATGCGAACGCGGCGACATCGTTGACCGGCACCAGCCGTCCATAACGACCATGGTCGAGAATTTCACGCGGGCCATGGGGACAATCGGTGGCGACGACCGGAACGCCACAGGCCAGTGCTTCGATCAGCACATTACCCAGGCCTTCCCAGTTAGACGACAGCGCAACCAGTGTTGCCCGCGCCATCCATGCTTGGGGGTTGTCCACCCAACCAGGCATCAATACGCAGTCTGTAAGGCCGAGCTCGTCCCGCAAACTTTCCAGATGCGTTCGCTCACCGCCTTCGCCCAGAATCACTAGACGCACATCGGCATGGTAGCTAAGCACCCGCGCCAGGGCACGCAGCAGCAAGCCATGGTTTTTCTCCGGGCTCAAGCGCCCGACAGCCACTATGAGCGGTGCGGTGCCGACGTCTAGCCA
This sequence comes from uncultured Salinisphaera sp., assembly GCF_964012375.1. Classification (NCBI taxonomy): domain Bacteria; kingdom Pseudomonadati; phylum Pseudomonadota; class Gammaproteobacteria; order Salinisphaerales; family Salinisphaeraceae; genus Salinisphaera; species uncultured Salinisphaera sp. The sequence continues at coordinate 13,715 of NZ_CAXGSH010000052.1, read as the reverse complement.
TGCGTGGGTAACACGCTCGGCGGCTCGTTCCATCAGCGTTGGTGAAACAACCGGATTCGACAACGTTTCCACACGGCCGTCCGCTACGCCGACGATCCGAACAAGGTCCCGGCCCACCCCGTCGGAAACGCTTGCCAAGGCACCGGCTCGGGAATAGAAGTGACGGCAGAACGCGAAGAAATGCCGCCATCGTAGCGGATGCCTGCGGGCCGAGCGCCGCTGTACGGCCTCGGCGAAAAAGGTGCCGTGAAACACGCCTATCACCCGCGGTGGCCGCTGCACTGCAGCCGCAGCACAGCCAGCGTTCAGCACCGTATTCCAGACGTTGGCCAACACGAGGACCGGCTGTCGTGTTTCAAGATATTCGATCAGCGCCGGCAGAAATGTCAGATCGGTCAGGCGATTGGGCGAAACGTAGCGCATGCGCAAACGCAGGAGCGGATGCCCTTGAAGCGCGCGCGCAATACTGTGATCGGTTCGCTTTGTATCCGAGCTTGCCAGCGCCAGAATACGCACGCCCTCCGGCACCTGTGCCCGGTACTCACCGACGTCGTGATGCACGATCAGATCGACGCTGTACCCGGCCGACTGGAGTATGCCGATCTGAATCAACGCGATATGCGCCACACCACCGCCGAGATCGGGGCAATAGACAGCTACGTGGCCAAGTACTGACGACGAGATATTCATCGGTGGTTCTGCCTATATCACGACGGCGTATCGATACGCCCAGCGGCTTGCGGGCCCGATCCGCGCCATCCCCCTGCCCTGAATGATGAAACACCGAGCCAGCCACGGCCGCCTATGATATCGGCGCCCGATACCGCCGCAAGCTCTGAGCGTACATGTTGAACCGGCATTGCGAGTGCTTGGCGTAGCCGCGAATACGAACCCGGCAAAGCTGACACGCGCCTCGCATCGAAGTTATCGACAAGGCGATCCTGGCACCCGACAATAGCAACGATGTGCGGCATAACCGGTATTCTCCAACGCCAGCCCGATACCGAATCTCTGGCGGCTAGCATCGATCGGATGCGCGACGCGCTCGTGCACCGTGGCCCGGACGATCGCGCCAGCTGGATCGACTACTCTGGCGGCCACGTCGCTCTGGGACATCGCCGCCTGGCCGTGCTCGACCTGTCACCGCTGGGCGCACAGCCCATGCACTCCGTGAACGGCCGCTATGTACTCGTGTTCAACGGCGAAATATACAATTTCCGCCGTCTGAAAGAGCAGCTTCGCCGCAGTGGACATGCTTTCCGCGGAGGCTCCGATACCGAGGTGGTACTCGCGGCCTTCTCGGAATGGGGCATAGAGGCTGCGCTGCGCGTCTTCGAAGGCATGTTCGCGCTGGCGGTCTGGGATCGCGCCGAACAGCAGCTGTATCTGGCCCGCGATCGCTTCGGGGAAAAACCCCTCTATTACGGCGTTCACAACGGCGTGCTGTTGTTCGCTTCCGAACTCAAGGCCATGGCCAAACACAAGCGATTCGATACCACCATCGATCGCGGTGCGCTCACTGAGTTCATGCGTCACGCCTATATCCCGGGGCCACAGAGCATCTTCCTGCACTACAAAAAACTCCCGCCGGGCAGCTTTTTGCGGGTCGGTGCCGATTTGGAACTCGATTCACCCAGGCGTTATTTCGATCTCGATAAACTGGCCTGCGCCTCGCCCGCCCCCCTACCAGACGAACAGGCGGTAGACGAATTGGAACGGCTGCTATCCGCATCGATCGCCGATCGCATGGTGGCTGATGTGCCCGTCGGCGCCTTCCTGTCCGGCGGCATCGATTCTTCCTTGATCGTATCGCTGATGCAGGCGTATACGAGTCGGCCAATACAAACGTTCACCATCGGGTTCGACGACGCGAGCATAAACGAAGCCGAGCAAGCCAGAGCAACCGCTGCGCTATTGGGCACAACGCACCACGAAATTACCGTTTCCGACGCGGATCTGCGCGCGGTGATGCCTGCATTGCCCGAGGTGTACGACGAACCGCTAGCCGATCCGGCTCAGATTCCGGCGATCATGTTATCGCGCATGGCACGCCAGCACGTGACCGTAGCCCTGTCAGGGGACGGCGGCGACGAACTTTTGGCAGGCTATCACCACTACAACGATATTGGTCGGCACTGGCGCCGCCACGGCGGCAAAACACGCTGGCCCAACCTGCAGGCAAGCCTGTTCGACATGAAGGCGCGGTTTTCTCCAAGAAAACATGCCAAATACGCCCGTCAGGCCGCGATCACACGCGCCGCCGGCGACCTGCCGCGATTTTATCGCGATACCACGAGCCAATGGCCAAACCCGGAGCAAGTCGTGCTCGGCGGCCATGAGAACAAGACCGCATTCCTGCGTCACGCCCCAGCCGAGGCAACACGAGATCCGCAACGCTGGCTTCAGGCCACGGATGCCGGCTGCTATCTGCCCGACGATATCCTGGTCAAGGTGGACCGAGCCGCGATGGCAGCAAGTCTTGAGACGCGCGCGCCCTTTCTTGACACCGATTTGGCCACGTTCGCCCTCGGCCTGCCGGCAGCACAGCAATATCGCGACGGCAAGCCGAAATGGCTGGCCCGACAACTGCTCTACCGCTATCTACCACGGGAAACGGTCGAGCGACCCAAACACGGCTTCGAAGTGCCATTGCGGCAATGGCTTCGTGGACCGTTATGCGACTGGAGCGACGCGTTGCTCGACTCTACCCGTTTGCGACGCGAAGGCTATTTCAACGCCGACCGCATCCAAGCGGTCTGGCAAAAGCACCGCGCCGGAACATACGACGCCAGCGAGCAGCTATGGTGTGTCCTGATGTTCCAGGCGTGGCTTGAGTCGTTCCTGAACGACTGACCGCGGCCCACGGGCTGTCAAACGGTGGATAGCCACGGTTAGAACTCGTCAGGCGCCGGGCACAAACAGCCTGATCGTTTCGATGAAGTCCGACACATGACGTTCGAAGCTGAACAGGCGCTCTGCCCGTGCGCTCGCTGCCGTAGACAGGCGTGCTTGAAACGGGTGATCCATGACGATTTCGGCCACCGCGTCCGCCAACGCTCGCGGATGCGCAAAAGCAGCCGGTTTCAAGCAATCGCCCTGCGGATCATAGACTTGGGTGGATTGCATCGTCGATGGCGTGCCGCCCCATCGCGGGTACGTCTCGTAAGGCTGCCCCGCGGCGACAAGCGTACCGGTTTCACCGCTCTGGATCGTCTCCGCCATGCCATCAACACAAGTCGCGACCACGGGCACACCGAACGCCTGCGCCTCGATGGTTACATTACCGAGCGGCTCCTGTAGGGCCGGGTGCAACAGAACGTCGATAGAGCGATAGAACGCCGGCATGTCGGAGACATGGCCGAGAAAAACAATACGAGAACGCACGCCCAGCGTATCCGCCAAGGCTTCCAACCGGGCCCGATCAGGCCCATTGCCCGCGATATCCATGCTTGCCTCTACGCCATCCGCCTGCAGACAGGCTAGCGCATGGATGGCAAGACAGACACCTTTTTCCGAGGCGAGGCGCGCAGCGACGCCTATCCGCGGAACCGTCGGTCTGTCGACGGGCGGATCGGATAGCGACGCGTTTACAGCAGCCCACACGTCCGGGCGAATTCCTCCCAGACAAACCCTAGCCTGCCCTTCGAAGCCCCACTTGAGTTGCAGCATGCGCATCGACGCGTGCGTATTGCATATCGCGCCCCGTATTTCGCCTACGAAGCGCTCAGCGGCATCGCGCGAGTGCTCAAACCAGCAACCGCCCCCTTCGCGGTAGACCAGTGGCGTTGCGCTATTCCTTGCCGCGGCGGAGACGGCATCGCGCGCGAATCCGCTCCAGGACAGGAGCACGTCCGCCTGCAGCCGCCGGAGGCGGCGTGCCAGCGCTTGCTGACGCAAGAACGCCGGACGACGCGGCAAGCGCAGCCGGCCCGCACGCTTGAAAGACGTGGCCGTACCCACGCAAGGCAGAATATACGGCGCCAAGGCAGGATGCAGACCGCTGCCGTAAACAACGTCGTGGTCGAAAGCAGCCTGGATTCGATCATGGCAGATCAACGAACGAAACTGGTGTTCGACGCCCGCCGGGACATCGAGATTGATCCGGTGCACTATGCGCATCAGCGTATTGCCTCTGGCGGACAACTATCGTGAGTGGCCAACCCGACTAGCCCGCGAGTTCCATGATCGCACGATCAACGTTCGGGCCGTAGTCGTGAAGCGCAAAACGCTCGTTGACATGAGCCAGGCCCGCCCGACTGGCCTGCTGATAACGGGCATCGGACGCAACCAATCCCGCGACGGCAGCAGCAAGGTCTGACGGCGTTGGCGCGCGAGGGGCGAGCAAACTATCGCTTTCTGAGTCATAGACATACGGCGCGCCGATATCGGCCTTGCCACCAAGCTCCTGCGCGTATTCTTCGAGCGACCACGTGGGGCTGACCAGAGCAACATCATGCATCACTGCAGGCAGCGTCTCAGGCAGACCGTCGCTAGCCGTCGCGATTACCGGGCAGCCACGACCCTGGGCCTCGATACTGATTCGGCCAAAGGATTCTCGCAGCGAAGGCACGAGCATCACGTCCATCGCATCATAGAAGGCGGTCATATCGGCCACGGCACCTTCGAAGCGCACGACGCGAGTCAAACCCAGACGATCTGCCTCGTTGCGCAGCGCCGGCTCGTCCTCGCCGGTTCCTGCAATGGCCAAGCACACGTCCAGGGCATGCACATCACGCAACACCTTGAGCACATGCAGCGCGATTCGATGGCCCTTGAGTTCTGTAAGCCGCCCGGCAATTCCAAGCCACAGCTGTCGGTCGCGCGCCACGCCCGCACGCGCCGCACGCAGCGGCAGTACGCCATCAATCGCGCAATACACCCGCGCGGTCGGCCCGGACCACGCCCACCGCAGCGCCAGCATACGCTCCGCGGCATGGCTATTACTGATGACGCCCTGTACGTGACGCAGATACTCATGCGCATGATGACGCTCGGTGCGCCATGCCTGCCCATGCTCGTAGTGTAGAAGGGGTAAACGAGCTCGGCGCGAGATATCCACGATCTCCCGATTGCCTATCGTGTTCCAGCCCAACAACGCCATGGTGTCGCCACGCACCAGCTGAGTTACCGCATTGCGGGCGCGCAGGCCTCGGGCCGCCCTGGGCAGACGCAGACCGTGCCACCAACGAAGGCGGTCGCGCGGCACCACAGCAAATGGCGGTTCGACTATGGACGCGAAACGTGGATGAACGCTCGACCCGACAACCACCGTATCGGTGCGCGCCTGGGCGCGCCGATACGCCGCATATTGCGCAAAGCAGACCTCCGCGCCCCCGATCACGTCCAGATTGAGACGGTAAATCAACGAACCCGGGCAATTGCGCCGCGCCGGGCCCTGAGGTTTATCGATACCTGTGGTGGCGCGTCCCATGCATCACACTCCCAGCGCTTGACTACCTGCGAGCGCCCAACCGCCGTGCTTCGCATACGCCCGCTGCCACCAGACAAGAGAACCGACCGAGCTGACATCGACCGTCATTTATACGACGCACGCTGGCTTGATCGGCTATCAAGATAACCCCGTATCCGGCCAGACCGAACTTGCCATTGCCAGCCGTACTTGAGGCGAAAATGCTCGGGGCCAAAGGCAAAAGGCGCATATCGCAGCCAAGCGCGTAACGCGCCATACCAGTAGCGTAGCGGCACGCCGTATAGATAAGGCCCACGCGGCGTTCGTCCATGGGCGAGCGCCATCGTGCGCCCCCACAGATAGGCGCGAGACCAGACGGCTTCAACACTCAGCTGTTCATGGCGTACCCGGTGCTCCGCCCGAGCGCCAGGCACGAAGACGTACGGATGATGCCCCATACGTGTTAGCCGGCGCTCGAACTCTGTCTCATCGCCCATCAAGCCGTGTGTACCGCCCGGGCCAAGTCGTTCATCGAAGCGATGCTCTGCGATCGCGCTACGGCGGATCATCATGTTTGGCCCGAGCGGCACGCCCGTGGTCAATCCTTCGTCCTGGCGCGGCTCGTAATAGGCAAACATGGGGCTTTGGCGCACGTAGCGCTCGTCCTGGACCCAGGCCGGCGCATCGACCGGGAATACCGGAATGATAGGCCCGCCGAAGATTGCATGATCCGGCCAACGCCCCGCGGCTTCGATGTACGATTGCAGCCAGTCAGGGCCCAGATTGACGTCGTCGTCGATAAAGACGACAAGGCCGTCGTCGATCTGCTCGAGCGCACGATTGAGGGCCCGCGGCTTGCCTGGCTTTGGCTCACTGAGCGCCAACAGCTCAAATCGCCCATCGGCCACAAACCGCGTCAGCACATCCTGCGTGTCATCGGAACTGGCGTTATCAACGGCGATCACGCGCCAGCGCGCGTGATCGAGCCGTTGCTGGCCAAGACATTCGAGCGTGGCCGCCAGCGAATGCGCTCGGTTGTGCGACGCGACTACGACGGTGACGGACGGATGGGTGGCTGAGGACACAGGTTCGGTCGGCATCGTGAACGGTCTGCGGAGTCAAAAATTCAAAGGGTCTGGCGCCGATCCAAGAGATAAACTGCCTTGATGGCACGATCGCCGGTATTGCATCGGCAGTCGCCTGCTGAGACTACCAACCGTCGCGCGCGGGGTGCTATCGTCTGGCTGGTGCCCTGCTTGTTGAAAAAAGCCGAATAAAGCGCCCTTTACTTACCATAATAACAATTCGAGACAGGCAAGAGTTCGTTGGCTAGCACTCCGATACAATCCGCGCCGACAGAAAACGGCGTACAGCCTTGTGATCGCGCGGATCAAGCGCATGCGCCCTCGTGCCGGGTCAGCGTGCTGATGCCGGCCTTCAACGTCGAGCACTATATCGCTGCAGCGATCGAAAGCGTGCTTGCACAAACCTTTACCGATTTCGAGCTTCTGGTCATAGATGACGGCTCGACCGACGCCACGCCTGCTTTAATCGCCGCTTTTGCCAGCGACACGCGTTTACGTGTCGTTACCCATGCAAAAAATCTGGGCCGGCCGGCTGCACGCAATCACGGCATTGATCTCGCCCGCGGCGAATATATCGCCTTCCTCGACGCCGACGATCTGTGCGCGCCGCATCGGCTATATCGCCAAGTTTCGTATCTCGACTCACATGCCGAGATCGCGGGTGTCGGTAGCTGGATGCGTTGCATTGACGCGCGCGGCAATGAATTATCGGGGCAAACCTACTGCCTACCCACCGACTCCGACGAAATTGCCTGTCGCATGATTTATGACTGCGCGCTGGCCCAGGGCTCGATGATGTTGCGCAGGTCGGCGTTCGAACATCACCGCTACGACGAGGCCTTCTGGATCGCACAGGATTACGAGCTGTGGGCCCGCATGATCGCAACGCTCAAGTTCGCCAACCAACCCGAGCCGCTCACCAGCTATCGGCGACACGACAGCCAGGTCTCTGTTACCCATACGCAGGCGCAGCGCGAGGCCGACCTGGCGATTTATCGTCGCCAGCTTGCGGCTCTGGGTGTCCACTATACGGAGTCCGATCTCATCCGCCACGGCTGCCTGTTCAAATACCACGGCCGAGAGCCGGTACTGGCACAGACCGGCGCCCCGCTGGACGTCGATTATCTACGCTGGGCTCGCAACTGGCTTGAGGGTCTGCTGCGCGCGAATGAACGCACAGGTATCTATCCGCAGCCGGCCTTCTCCCGCATGATTGTCCAACGCTGGCTTTTCGTCTGCCGCAAAGCGGCACGAAACAGTGGCTGGTTGCGAGTCGCGGTCGAGTTTTCCAAACTGCCGTTATTGGGTCATACCGTACGGCACGGCCGGCAGCAGCCAACGCGAGCCGCCACGCCAAGCAATTGACCGGGCGCGGGCCATACCGGCTCCGCGGCGCTCCACCATCTGGCAGTTGAGTTCATGAGGCTATTCCGAAAACGCGCCAAGCCGACACCGGCGCCGCGCGCCAGCGCCGAGATCATCCGCGCCTACGAAAACAACGAGAACATCACGCGTGATGAGTGCCGCATCCTCTATGACCTGGTCGACGACCCCTGGGATCTGGGTTCGCAAACGCACTATGAATCCTATGCGCGCCTGATCGAGGTCACCGACAAGTACATCGATTGGGCCAATATCGACTGGGTGGTGGATTACGGCAGCGGCGTAGGCACCTTCACCAAGGCGCTCAAGGATGCCCATCCGCATATCCGCTCGCTCGGCATCGATTTCGACCGTGCGCGCGAAGCCGCCGACCGGCGTTTCGGCAGCGATTTATTCGACGCGTTCTACGAGATGACGCCCGGCATCAGCGAATACGACCTGATGCGCGATGGCCTGCCCGATATCGATCTCGCCCGTACTTGTATCTGCTTCATCAACAGCACGTACTACGTGTTCACCGAGCAACGCCGACGCCAGCGCATCGATCATATGTCGCGCTTGATGGCGCGCTTCGAGGCCCGTGCCCAGGCCGATGCCGTCAAGTACCTGCTGGTGACCGCGAACAATACCGATCGCGCCGCGGTGGACGCGATCGACAAGCGCGGCGCGGAACTCGTTTATCTATCTCGAGATCTCGAACTGGCCAGCCGAATCGCGCAGTTCAACTCGCAATTGCATACCCGCGTCTGGAGACGTTGAGCTTGCCTCAGCGGGCTTGGCCGTCATCGGGCTGGACGTCGCCGAGCCAGGCCTGCCATATCGCCGCGACGGCGCGCCGCTGTTCGGCGTGTTGGCCCTGGCCGGTCATGGCCCGCTGTCGCTGCAAAGACTGCGCATGGACGATTCGCCGATATCGCCGGTAGGCCGAGGTGAGCGTCCTGATATCTTCATAATCCGCTCGTCCGGCAGACTCGTAGGTTTCCAGCACGCGGATCGCATCGGTGAAAATCAATAGCTCCGGACAGTCTGCACCGTAGGCCAGTGCAATGAACTGGGCGATGAATTCGATATCGATCAGGCCGCCCGACATCTGCTTCACATCGAGCCATTCGCCCTGGCTTTCATCCTTGACCCCGCGCATGCGATCGCGCATGTCGCAGACTTCGCGCGCGAGCGCACGCCTGTCACGGCGCTTGGCGAGAACGGCGCGCCGTATCTCGTCGAAGCGTGCCCCCAGGCCCGCATGACCGCTTACCGGACGCGCCCGCACCAGCGCCTGATGCTCCCAGGTCCAGGCATGTTCCTGCTGGTAGCGCTCGAAGGCATCGATATGGGTGACCATCATCCCCGCCTTGCCGCTCGGGCGTAGCCGCATGTCGATCTCGTAGACACGCCCGGCCGCGGTCTGGGTACTCAGCACATGAATCAGGCGCTGGGCCAGACGGGTGAAAAACGCCTGATGCGTAAGCTGGCGGTCGCCGTCCGTCATGGCTTCGGTGGCCCCGTCGTATACGAAAACCAGATCCAGATCGGAGGTATAGCCAAGCTCCAGCCCGCCGAGCTTGCCATAAGCTATGATCGCGAACGGCGCGCGTTCGCCGTCGTCATCGCGCGGGGTACCATAGCGGCGCGTCATCTGGTGCCACGCCATATCCAAAGCCACGTCGAGCACGAGTTCGGCCAGCTCGGTGAGATGATCGGACACGATCATCAGCGGCATGGAATTGCTGACGTCCGCCGCGGCGATCCGCAACGTCGCACTCTGCTTGAACCGACGTAGCGTATCCATGCGCAGTTCGAGATCGTCTGCGTCGATAGCATCCATATCGGCGGCGAGATTGGCCGCCAGTTCGGCACGACGCGGCGGCCGATACAGCTGACGCGGATCCAGCAGGCTGTCCAGCAACGACGGTTGGGCGCGGATACGGCTGGTGATCCACTCACTGGCTGCACACAGCCGCATCAGCGTGGACAGCGCGGCCGGATGTTCCACCAGCAAGGCCATATAGGTGCTGCGGCCGACGATCGCTGCCAGCACGCCGATTGTGCGCGTGATCGCCAGATCCGGATTATCGGCGCGTGCAGCCGCGCCAAACAGCAGCGGAATGAGGCGCGCGATCCAGCGCCGCCCGCGATCCTCTAGTCCCCGATAGAGACTCTGGCCCTGGATATCGGTCAACGCCTCGCGTACGGCAGCGACATTCTCGATGCCGTATTCCGCCAGCAGCGCACGCGCCTGCGCTTCATCGAGATCGCCATCCCAGAACGCGCTGAGGCGCTGGGTTTCCTTATCCGCCGTTGTATCGTCAGCCTGCGGCGAAACGAACACCTGTTCAAACGCCTGATGAACGCCTTCGCGAGTCGCCTGCATCGCCTGGCTGAATGCGCCCCAGCTGTCATAGGCCATCGACTCGGCCAGCGCGGCCCGCTCGTCTTCGTCCTGCGGCAGTTCGTGGGTCTGGCGGTCATCGACCATCTGCAGTCGGTTCTCGGCCCGCCGCAGAAATCGGTAGGCCGTCTCAAGCTCCTGGGCCGTATGCGCGGGTAGATGGCCGTCCCGGGCGAGCCGCCGCAACGTGGGCAACAGCCGCGCATCCTGCAGCGACGGCTCCTGGCCGCCCCGAATCAGCTGAAAGGCCTGCACGATGAATTCGATTTCGCGAATGCCGCCACTGCCGAGCTTTATGTTGTCCTGCAGCTCGGCCTTGACTACCTGGCGGTCGATCAGCGCTTTCATCTCGCGAATCGACTCGAAGGTGCCATAGTCGAGATAACGCCGATATACGAACGGTCGCAGTGCCCGAATCAGGGATTGCCCGCCCGCGAGATCCCCGGCCACCGGGCGTGCCTTGACCCAGGCATAGCGTTCCCACTCGCGGCCGTGCGCCTGATAGTAGTTCTCCATCGCCGTGATGCTCGCGGTCAGTGCCCCGGCATCGCCAAACGGCCGCAGCCGCGTATCAACGCGATACACAAACCCGTCGCGCGTGGACTCATTGAGAATCTGCACCAGGCGACGCGCCACGCGCTTGGTATAACCTTCTGCGTCCAACGGCTTGTCACCGTCGGACTCGCCGGGGCCGCGGTAGGCGAATATCAGATCGATGTCCGACGAGAAATTCAGTTCGCCGCCGCCGAGCTTGCCCATGCCGATGATGATGAGCCGCTGCAACTCACCGTGGGCATCCCGCAATACGCCATGGCGTTGTTGGACCGACTGCTCGGCCGCCACCAGTGCCGCTTCGATACACCGATCGGCCAACAGGGACAGCGCGCTCAGCGTGGCCTCGAGCGTGTCCACGCCGGCCAGATCCCGCCAGGCGATGATCGCCAGGGTTTCGTTTCGGAAGGCCCTCAGCGCAGCGTCAAACGCGCCGCCGGGTTCGGGCTTGGGCGGTTCGGCCACGCATTCTGCATCCGCGTCGTGCAAACGTCCGTTGTCGGCGAGCGCTTGCAGGCGCTGCGGATTTTGCTCGCACCAGCCGTCGAGAAAATGGCTCCGCTGGCGAATACGCGACTCGTTTTCGGGTTGAGGCACCGGCTATGCTCCCAGTCGATCATCAAACAGGGAGCATGGTATCGCTGTTATGCCCCGACGCCAGCCCTGCGTGGCGTACCCGCTCGATACGCCTGCCTGAGTGGCGAGTCCGCAACGCAACCGCGTCTGCCCGATCTGCATGTCGGTTCGAGGCGATCGATGCCGGACACTTCGCGCACCCGAAGCAGCCGCCCCGCCAGCACGCTTTCAGTGCCGTGGCCACCGGCGCAGGCCACAGCGGAAATTCGGCACCGCTCAAGCCGCTTGGTGACAGCATCATCGCCCCTGCTGCGTATACCGTAGCCATAAAAAAGCCCCGCACAAGGCGGGGCCCTTCGTTCACGCAGGGATAGGCATCCCGGACGTGGACCGCATGATTTACATCATGCCGCCCATTCCGCCCATGCCACCCATGCCGCCCATATCCGGGGCACCGCCCTTGTCGTCGTCCTCGGGGACGTCGGTCACGGCGGCTTCGGTCGTCAGCATGAGGCTGGCGATGGAAGCGGCGTTCTGCAGCGCGGTACGGCTGACCTTGGTCGGGTCGAGAATACCCATGGCAACCATGTCGCCGTATTCGCCGGTGGCCGCGTTGTAGCCGTAGTTGCCTTCCTTGGAAAGCACTTCGTTGACCACCACGGACGGCTCGGCGCCGCTGTTGTAGACGATCTGGCGCAGGGGCTCTTCCACCGCGCGACGCAGGATACGGATGCCCGCTTCCTGGTCCGGGTTGTCGCCCTTGGCCTGTTCGATCGCCTTGAGCGTACGCAGCAGGGCCACGCCGCCGCCGGGCACGATGCCTTCTTCGACGGCTGCACGCGTGGCGTGCAGGGCGTCTTCGACACGCGCCTTCTTCTCTTTCATCTCGACTTCGGTGGCCGCACCGACCTTGATCAGTGCCACGCCGCCGGCGAGCTTGGCCACGCGTTCCTGCAGCTTCTCCTTGTCGTAGTCCGAGGAGCTTTCCTCGATCTGCGCACGGATCTGCTTGATACGGGCTTCGATATCGTTGTTGGAACCCGAGCCATCGATGATGGTGGTGTTCTCTTTCGAAATCTGCACCTTCTTGGCTTCGCCCAGATCTTCCAGCGTGGCTTTCTCGAGGCTCATGCCGAGATCTTCCGAGATCACGGTACCGCCGGTGAGCACGGCCATGTCTTCGAGCATCGCCTTGCGACGATCGCCGAAACCGGGCGCCTTGACGGCGGCGACCTTGACGATGCCGCGCATGTTGTTGACCACCAGCGTCGCCAGGGCTTCGCCCTCGACGTCTTCGGAGATGATCATCAGCGGACGGTTGGCCTTGGCGACGTTCTCCAGCAACGGCAGCATGTCGCGGATGTTGGAGATCTTCTTGTCGTGGAGCAGGATGTAGGGGTTATCCAGCTCGGCCTGCATCGTCTGGTTATCGGTGACGAAGTACGGCGAGAGATAGCCGCGATCGAACTGCATGCCTTCGACGACGTCCAGCTCGTTGGACAGGCCGGAGCCTTCCTCGACCGTGATCACGCCTTCCTTGCCGACCTTGTTCATCGCATCGGCGATGATCTTGCCGATGTCTTCATCGGAGTTGGCCGAGATGGAGCCGACCTGGGCGATCGCCTTCTCGTCGTCGCACGGCTTGGACAGGTTGGCCAATTCCTTGACCGCCGCGTCCACGGCCTTGTCGATGCCGCGCTTGAGGTCCATCGGGTTCATGCCCGCGGACACGGCCTTCACGCCTTCACGGACGATGGCCTGGGCCAGGACCGTGGCGGTGGTGGTGCCGTCACCGGCGATGTCGGAGGTCTTGGAAGCGACTTCCTTGACCATCTGCACGCCCATGTTCTCGAACTTGTCGTCCAGTTCGATTTCCTTGGCGACCGAGACACCGTCCTTGGTGATCGTCGGCGCGCCGAAGCTCTTGTCGAGCACGACGTTGCGGCCCTTCGGGCCCAGCGTCACCTTGACGGCGTTCGCGAGCGTGTTGACGCCGCGTACCAGACGCGAGCGTGCGTCTTCGCCAAAACGTACTTCTTTAGCTGCCATTGCTAGCTTCCCCTAATACTGTGTTCGTAAACGGTGGACGTAAGCGGTGGGCTTAGCCCAGCACCGCCAGGATGTCGTCTTCGCGCATCACGACGACTTCGTCACCGTCGACCTTGATTTCGGTGCCCGAGAACTTGCCGAACATGACCTTATCGCCGACCTTGACTTCCGGCTTGCGCGTTTCACCGTTGTCCAGCGGCTTGCCGTTGCCAACCGCGACCACTTCGCCGCGCTGGGGCTTCTCGGCCGCCGTATCGGGAATGACGATACC
>NZ_CAXGSH010000051.1:0-27380 GCF_964012375.1 uncultured Salinisphaera sp. | reverse complement strand
CGCGGCGAAGCGCTCCTTGCCGGCTTCTACGAGTTCCGGGTTGGGCGACGTGCGACCGTTGAGCTGGTACACATAGGCGGCCACTTCCTTGACGCCGTCCTCGCCGAGTACCGGCTTCCAGCCCGGCATCATGCCGCTGCGCCCGTTGAGGATCGTCTGCGTGATCGTCTCGGGGGCACCGCCGTACAGCCAGTCGTTGTCGGTCAGGTTCGGATAGCCGGTCGCACCGCGGGCGTCCGAGCCGTGGCAGACTGCACAGTTGTTGGCGAACAGGCGCCGGCCGGTGTCCATTGCGTCGCTGTTCTCGGCGAGCGCCGGGATCGGCGTGGCGGCATATTCGGCAAACAGCGGCGCGACGCGTTGCTCGACTTCGGCGACCTGCTCTTCGTAGGCGTCGTACTGGCTCCAGCCCAGCAGGCCCTGGAACTTGCCCAGCCCCGGATAGAGCACCAGATAGCCCAGCGCGAAGATGATGGTTAGGTAGAACAGCCACAGCCACCAGCGCGGCATCGGCTTGTTGTACTCCATCAGGTCGCCGTCCCAGACGTGGCCCGTGGTCTCGTCGGCCGAGGCCTCGCCGGGACGCGGCTTGGCGGTCCAGCGGATCAGCAGAAAGCAGCCGACGATGTTCGCCAGTGCCAGGACGGTGATGAATACACTCCAGAAATTACTCATGACCGACGCTCCCCATGCTGGCGGTCATCGCCATTGTCGTTAAGAGGCAGACGCGAGGCTTCATCGAAGTCCGCGCGACGGCGGCTGCTGTAGGCCCACACGACGATTCCAAGGAACATCACCAAGAACACGAGCGTGATGATTCCCATCAATGTGCCGACGGTCATGCTATTTCTCCTGCGCCGAGAAATTGGTGCCCAGGTGCTGCAGATAGGCGATGACGGCCTGCATCTCGGTCTTGCCCTCCAGCTCCGCCTGGGCCTCGTCAACCTGGGCGTCGGTGTAGGGCACGTTCAGCCAGTCCTTCTGAACGCGCATGCGCGTTGCCACCTGCTCGGCGTCGACCTCGTTGTCGGCCAGCCAGGGAAAGCCTGGCATGTTCGACTGCGGCACCACGTCGCGCGGGTTCATCAGATGCGCGCGGTGCCATTCGTCGGTATAGCGGCCGCCGATACGGGCCAGGTCCGGCCCGGTGCGCTTGGAGCCCCACTGGAAGGGGCGGTCGTAGACGAACTCGCCCGCTACCGAGTAGTGGCCATAGCGCTCGGTTTCGGCGCGGAACGGGCGGATCATCTGCGAGTGGCAGTTGTAGCAGCCTTCGCGCACGTAGATATCGCGCCCGGCCAGTTCCAGCGGTCCGTAGGGCTCGATGCCCTCGGCCGGCTGGGTTGTGGATGCAGAGAAGAACAGCGGCACGATTTCGACCAGCCCGCCGATGCTCACCACGAGCACGACGAGGATGGCCATCAGACCGATGTTCTTTTCGACTACTTCATGCGATGCCATGAATGGATCTCCCTCGATTAAGCCGTGGCCGGCGCGGTTTGCGCGACGCTATGCGGGCCGGAAATGGTGCGCCAGGTGTTCCAGGCCATGATCACCATGCCGGCGAGGAACAGCAGACCGCCCAGCAGCCGCACCGCGTAGTAGGGGTAGGTCGCCTGCAGCGCCTGAATGAAGCTGTAGGTGAGCGTGCCGTCGGGGTTGCTCGCGCCCCACATCAGGCCCTGCATGACACCCGAGATCCACATCGCGGCGATATAGAGCACCACGCCGATCGTCGCCACCCAGAAATGCAGGCTGATGGCCTTCACGCTGTACATCTGCGTCTTGCCGTACAGGCGCGGAATGAGCGCATACAGTGAGCCGATGGTGATGAAGGCGACCCAGCCCAGCGCGCCGGCGTGGACATGGCCGATGGTCCAGTCGGTGTAGTGCGAAAGCGCATTCACCGTCTTGATCGACATCATCGGCCCTTCGAAGGTGGCCATGCCGTAGAACGACAGCGACACGATCAGAAAGCGGATGATCGGATCGTCGCGCAGCTTGTGCCAGGCGCCCGAGAGGGTAAGGATGCCGTTGATCATGCCGCCCCAGGACGGCGCCAGCAGGATCAGCGAGAACGCCATGCCCAGCGACTGTGCCCATTCCGGCAGCGACGTGTAGTGCAGATGGTGCGGCCCGGCCCACATATAGACCGAGATCAGCGCCCAGAAGTGCACCACCGACAGCCGGTAGGAATAGATCGGACGGCCGGCCTGCTTGGGCACGAAGTAGTACATCATGCCGAGGAAGCCCGCGGTCAGGAAAAAGCCCACCGCGTTATGGCCATACCACCACTGGACCATGGCATCGACCGCGCCGGAATAGACCGGGTAGGAATGCGTCCACGAAGTGGGAATCTGGATGCTGTTGACGATATGCAGCAGTGCGACCGCGAGCACGTAGCCGCCGAAGAACCAGTTGGCCACGTAGATGTGCTTGGTCTTGCGCTTGACGATGGTGCCGAAGAACACGATCGCGTAGACCACCCAGACGACGG
This sequence comes from uncultured Salinisphaera sp., assembly GCF_964012375.1. NCBI lineage: Bacteria > Pseudomonadati > Pseudomonadota > Gammaproteobacteria > Salinisphaerales > Salinisphaeraceae > Salinisphaera > uncultured Salinisphaera sp. Next base: position 24,883 of record NZ_CAXGSH010000051.1, on the reverse strand, counting down.
CGATCAGGATATCGATCGGCCAGATCAGCTCGGCGTATTCCTTGCCTTGCGTCAGGCCCAGCGGCAGCGAGATCACCGCCCCCACGATGGCCGCCTGCCAGCCCCAGAAGGTGAAGGCGGCCAGCTTGAAGCGGTCGCCGAACAGGCCGGCATGACAGGTGCGTTGCACCACGTAGTAGGAGGTGGCGAACAGGCCCGAGCCGCCGAACGCGAAGATCACCGCGTTCGTATGCAGCGGTCGCAGGCGGCTGTACGTCAGCCAGGGGATATCAAAGTTGAGGGAGGGGAAGAGCAGCTGGGCGGCGATCAACACCCCCACGGCCATCCCGATAATCCCCCAGAACACGGTGACCAGTGCAAACTGGCGCACCACCTTTTCGTTATAGCGCGGGGTTGCGTCCATCGATCGTTCCAGCGGTTGCAAGACCAGACAACCCCCGGTTTTCGCTGCGATTTCGTATTGTTCTCAGCGAGCCGGGGTACGGCGACGCGCAGATGCTAGACCCCGGGCCGGGCAAGCGAATTGATCTAAATCAAATTTGGCGGCGCACCGGGAAGCGACCCCCGTATCGACGGCCTCGGCGGTCGATCGGCCCGACTCTGGGAACGGCGAGAATCGTTAGGAACACACCGGCGCTGCGCGTGCCGACCGTATCGCGCAGACACGCTCAGCGGCGTAAACGCGGGCGGCGATGGCAGCTTGTGTGCGGGAAGGGTGAGCGGAAGAAAACGTCGCCCACAAAAAAGCCGGCATCTGCCGGCCTGCATGGATTATCCGAAGTGGGGATGGCTCCCCGGGACGGGCTCGAACCGCCGACCTAGTGATTAACAGTCACCCGCTCTACCAACTGAGCTACCGGGGAATCGGATATCCGCTTGTGTTCGCTCTCTAGCGAAGGCCGCGTATGCTAGGGGACTGCCATGCGTTTGGCAAGCACGAATCGCAAATTTTTACGGTTCGACGCGTGAGCCGTCCGACAGTGGCGGCGCCTCCGGCATGGGTGTCTCGACGTAGGCCCTGGGCAGGTGATTGAACCGTCTCGCACGACGCTTGTTTTCGGGCCAATCGTGCCAATCGTGGATATTCATGAGCGAAAGCAGTTTCAAACTCAAGGCAGACTGGGCACCGGCCGGCGATCAGCCCGCGGCGATCGAAGGTCTGGTGGAAGGCCTGGACGACGGGCTGGCCCACCAGGTCCTGCTGGGCGTGACCGGTTCGGGCAAGACGTTCACCATGGCGAACGTCGCGATGCGGTCGGGCCGGCCCATGCTCGTCATGGCGCCGAACAAGACCCTGGCCGCCCAGTTGTACGGCGAAATGCGCGAGTTCTTCCCCGACAACGCGGTCGAGTACTTCGTGTCGTACTATGACTATTACCAGCCGGAAGCCTATGTGCCGGCCTCGGATACGTTTATCGAGAAGGACTCGTCGGTCAACGAGCATATCGAGCAGATGCGCCTGTCGGCGACCAAGGCGCTCATGGAGCGTCGCGACACCATCATCGTGGCCTCGGTCTCGGCGATCTACGGCCTGGGTGATCCGAAGGCCTATTTCTCGATGGTGCTGCATCTGGACCAGGGCGATCGCATCGGCCAGCGCGATATCGTCAAGCGCCTCACCGAGCTGCAGTACAAGCGCAACGACGTGGCGCTGGAACGCGGCTGCTATCGCGTGCGCGGCGAAATCATCGACGTATTCCCGGCCGAGGCCGACGACGAGGCCGTGCGTATCGAGCTGTTCGACGACGAGGTCGAACGGCTGTCGTATTTCGATCCGCTTACCGGCACCGTCAACCGCAAGGTGCCGCGCCTGACCATCTATCCCAAGACCCATTACGTGACCCCGCGCGAGCGCATGGTCGGGGCCATGGATTCGATCAAGGCCGAGATGAAGGAGCGGGTCAAACAGTTCGAGTCCCAGGGCAAGCTCCTCGAAGCCCAGCGGATCGAACAGCGCACGCTCTTCGATCTGGAGATGATCAACGAAATCGGCTTCTGTTCGGGCATCGAGAACTACTCGCGTTATCTGTCGGGCCGTGCGCCGGGTGAGCCGCCGCCCTGTCTGCTCGACTACCTGCCGGACGACGCCATCATGGTGCTCGACGAATCGCATGTGACCGTTCCGCAGATCGGCGGCATGTACAAGGGCGACCGGGCACGCAAGGAAACGCTTGTGGAATACGGCTTCCGGCTGCCTTCGGCGCTGGACAACCGTCCGCTCAAGTTCGAGGAATTCGAGCGCGTGGCGCCACAGATGATTTATGTATCGGCCACGCCGGGGACCTACGAAACCGAGCATGCGGACAACACCGTTGAGCAGGTGGTGCGGCCCACCGGCCTGGTCGATCCGGAAGTGGAAATCCGCCCGGCGGGCAATCAGGTCGACGACCTGCTGTCCGAGATCAAGGAAGTCACCGCCAAGAATCAACGCGTACTGGTCACCACGCTGACCAAGCGCATGGCCGAGGATCTGACCGAATACCTGCACGAGGCCGGTGTGGCGGTGCGTTATCTGCACTCGGATATCGATACCGTCGAACGCAGCGAGATCATCCGCGATCTGCGTCTGGGCGAGTTCGACGTGCTGGTCGGCATCAACCTGCTGCGCGAGGGGCTGGATATTCCCGAGGTCGCGCTGGTGGGTATTCTCGACGCCGACAAGGAAGGCTTCCTGCGTGCCGAGCGCTCGCTCATCCAGACCATCGGCCGCGCCGCACGCAACGTGGACGGCCGCGCAATTCTCTATGCCGATCAGATTACCGGTTCCATGCGTCGCGCCCTGGACGAAACCGAGCGCCGTCGCGCCAAGCAGATCGCCTTCAACGAAGAGAACGGCATTACGCCGAAAACCATCCAGAAGGCGGTGGCCGACGTCATGCGCCACGGCTACGAGGAATACAGTGAGGTCAAGGAGCGCAAGAAGGTGGCCGAAGTCGGCGCCGACTATGCCCGCATGACCCCGAGCCAGCTGGCCAAGGAAATCGAAAAGCTCGAAAAACAGATGTTCAAGCACGCCGAGAACCTGGAATTCGAGCAGGCCGGCGAGATTCGCGACCGGATCGGCAAGCTGCGCGAGCACGCCTTCGAGCTACCCGCGAAAGCCGGTTGATCGGGCGCTGCTGAGGGGCAGGTATTCGTGGCCGCCGAAGCCAAGTAAGGGCATGTGCTCGTCACCGGCGGTCCGGGCTCCGGTACCAGTACGCTCGCCGAGGCACTCGCCGGGCGTATGGCGGCGACCTGGGTCGAGGCAGACGATAATTACTGGAAGCCCAGCGATCCGCCGTTCCAGTACAAATACGGCGCATCAGAGCGCGCCGAACGTGTGCTCGAGACGCTGGGCAAGGCCGAGCGTGCCGTGGTAGCGGGGTCGGTGATGGGGTGGGGCGACGCGGTCGAAACGGCCTTTGATCGCATCATTTTTATTTGTACCGATCCCGCGACGCGCATGGCCCGCCTGCAGGCGCGCGAACGCCAGCGCTATGGCGAAGCCAGGCCGGGTTTTCTCGAATGGGCGGCTGGCTATGATGGCGGCGATCGTCCTGGGCGCACACTGGCCAGGCATCGGGCCTGGCTCGCCCAGCGGCATGTGCCGTTGCTTCGGCTCGATGGCGGCGATGCGCTCGATGCCCTGGTCGCGCAGGCCCAAACCTTCTGTGCGCCGAGCGCGATTTAATCAAACGTACCGAAAAGCGAAAATGTTGCCGTAAAGGGTTGCCTCGGCCCGTCCGCGCCGGTATTGTTTCGCACCTCGACAGGCGCGTAGCTCAGTTGGTTAGAGCGCTACCTTGACATGGTAGAGGTCGGTGGTTCGAATCCACTCGCGCCTACCAGTTTGTTTGTCTCTGGCTGTCGTGCCGTGGTTTCGATATCGCGGCGATTGACGGGATTCTCACCACCGACCCTGCGGGTCGGGGTTGTCGGCTTCTCGGCGAAGCCGATCCTTCGGACTCCCTTTGGTCGCGTTCCCTCGCTTCGCGAGGTTATCGAATCCACTCGCGCCTACCAGTTTGTTTATCTCTGGTTGTCGTGCCGTGGTTTCGATATCACGGCGATCGACGGGATTCTCACCACCGACCCTGCGGGTCGGGGTTGTCGGCTTCTCGGCGAAGCCGATCCTTCGGACTCCCTTTGGTCGCGTTCCCTCGCTTCGCGAGGTTATCGAATCCACTCGCGCCTACCAGTTTGTTTATCTCTGGTTGTCGTGCCGTGGTTTCGATATCACGGCGATCGACGGGATTCTCACCACCGACCCTGCGGGTCGGGGTTGTCGGCTTCTCGGCGAAGCCGATCCTTCGGACTCCCTTCGGTCGCGTTCCCTCGCTTTGCGAGGTTATCGAATCCACTCGCGCCTGCCAGAATGATCGAGAAAGCCGCAGCCGGGTTCTCCCGCCCGCGGCTTTTTTGTTTGAGGCATTCGCCAGGCGGCGAATGACATGCACGCGGCCTCTGGTATGGGCCGCCACTGACAAAAGGAATGCCATGCCCGCTATTACTCTTCCCGACGGTTCCGTCAAGCAGTTCGACCATCCGGTGACCGGCATGCAGGTGGCCGAGTCAATCGGCGCGGGGCTGGCAAAAGCCACGCTCGCGGCCCGTATCGACGGGCGTCTTGCCGATGCCTGTGTCGAGATCGATCACGACGCCGAAGTCGCGCTGATTACGGCGCGCGACCCCGAGGGGCTGGATATCATCCGCCACTCCTGTGCGCATCTGCTCGGGCAGGCGCTCAAGACGATCTATCCCAACGTGCAGATGGCCATCGGGCCGATCATTGACGAGGGCTTTTATTACGATATCGCCATCGATCGCACGCTCACCCCCGAAGATCTGGACAAGATCGAAACGCGCATGCACGAACTGGCCGAGCGCGATCACGAGGTGATTCGCGAGGTGGTCTCCCGTGAAAAGGCGCTGGCCACCTTCGAGGCCCGGAACGAGCCCTACAAGCAAGAAATCGTGCGGGGTATCCCCGAGGGCGAGACCATCGCCCTGTATCACCACGAAGACTACACGGACATGTGTATCGGCCCCCATGTGCCGAACTCGCGCCACCTGCGTGCCTTCAAGCTGACCAGCCTCGCCGGCGCCTACTGGCGCGGCGATGCCGACAACGAGATGCTGACCCGTATCTACGGCACCGCCTGGGCGAACCAGAAAGACCTCAAAGCTTATCTGGCCCATATAGAAGAAGCCAAGAAGCGGGATCATCGCCTGATCGGTCGGCGCCAGGATCTTTTCCATATTCAGGAAGAAGCGCCGGGCATGGTGTTCTGGCATGACCGCGGCTGGCAGATCTATCTGCAGATCACTGATTACATCCGCGCGCGTCTCAAGCGCCAGGGTTATCGCGAGGTGCATACGCCGTCGCTGATCGACCTGTCGCTGTGGGAAAAATCGGGCCACGCCGACAAGTTCATGGACAACATGTTCATCACCGGCTCCGAAGAGCGCCAGTTCGCGGTCAAGCCGATGAACTGTCCGGCGCATGTGCAGATCTACAACCGCGGGCTCAAGAGCTATCGCGACTTGCCCCTGCGCCTCGCCGAGTTCGGTTCCTGCCACCGCAACGAGGCCTCGGGCACGCTGCACGGACTGATGCGCGTGCGCGGCTTTACCCAGGACGACGCGCATATCTTCTGCACCGAGGCCCAGATCGGCGAAGAGGTCGGTGCCTTCATCGACCTGCTTTACACGGTCTATCGTGACTTCGGCTTCGACGATGTGCTGATCAAGCTGTCGACCCGGCCCGAAAAGCGGGTCGGCTCCGACGCGGTCTGGGACAAGTCCGAAGCGGCACTCCAGCAGTGTCTGGAAGACAAGGGGCTGGGTTTCGAACTGCAGCCGGGCGAGGGCGCCTTCTACGGGCCCAAGATCGAGTTCTCTCTGCGCGATTGTCTGAATCGCGTCTGGCAGCTGGGCACCGTCCAGCTCGATTTCTCGATGCCCGACCGTCTCGGCGCCGAATACGTGGATGAAAACGGCGATCGTCAGGTGCCGGTGATGATCCATCGCGCCATTCTCGGTTCGCTGGAACGCTTCATCGGCATTCTGATCGAGCACTATGCCGGGTCAATGCCGCTATGGCTGTCGCCTTCGCAGGCCGTGCTGCTCAACATCACCGATGCCCAGTCCGATTTCGTGAACACGACCGCCAACACCCTGCGGGACGCGGGGCTGCGGGTCGATACGGACTTGCGCAACGAAAAGATCGGCTACAAGATTCGAGAACATACGATGCAGCGCGTGCCTTACCTGCTGGTGGTGGGCGATCGCGAGGTCGAGTCGAACGCCGTGGCCGTGAGGACACGGGAAGGCGAGGACCTCGGCACGATGAGCGTGGAAGCGTTCATCGAGATGGCCAACGAGCGGATCGAGGCGAGAAATTAGCTGCAAAGGCTGGTGCGCGCGCGATCATCTGGTATACTCGCGCGCTTCGCGCAATTCGTGCGTGCATCAAGCTGTACGGATATGCCGGTAATGCAAGGAGGACGCTGAAATCGCTTCTGGACAAAAGGATCGTCGCAACGATGCGATAACCGCGCGGGAAGTCCGCGTGATCGACCCCGACGGGGAACAAGTCGGCATCATGCGAATCGAGGATGCGCTTGAAAAAGCAGGCGAGTACTCGCTCGACCTGGTCGAGGTCTCGCCGAACGCCAATCCGCCGGTCACGCGGATCATGGACTACGGCAAGCACATCTTCGAGAAAAAGAAGACCCAGCAGGCCGGTAAGCAGAAACAGAAGCAGACGCAGCTCAAGGAAGTGAAGTTCCGCCCGGGTACGGACAAGGGCGACTACAACATCAAGCTGCGTAAGCTCAAGGAGTTTCTGGAGGACGGCGACAAGATCAAGATCACGCTGCGGTTCCGCGGCCGCGAAATGGCGCATCAGGAGCTCGGCATGGAGCTGATGAACCGGGTTCGCGACGATCTTGAGGAAATGGCTGGCGTCGAGCAGCATCCGGAAATGCAGGGTCGCCTCATGACCATGGTCATGGCGCCGCTCAAGGGCGTGCCCAAGAACAGCAAGAAGTAACCAGCCCCCGTTTTTTTCGGGGACATGTCGATTTAGAGAGAAGTTATGCCCAAGCTCAAGACGAACCGCGGTGCCGCAAAGCGTTTCAAGCGTACCGGCAGCGGCAAGCTCCGTCGCCGTCGTGCTTTCGACAACCATATCCTGACCAAGAAGGCGCCCAAGCGTAAGCGCCGTCTGGCTCAGGGTGCGCTGGTTGCGCATTGCGATCAGCCCGCGATGGATCGCCTGATCCCCTACAAGTAGCGATTTCGCGCGGCCCATGGTTGCCGCGGTCATTGCATATCAGTTCGGCTCGTCGCCATGCCGGTTTGTATGGCGACGTATTGTTTTCAAACAGTTATAAACAGGAAACGCGAAAATGGCACGAGTCAGTCGCGGCGTGACGGCCAAGGCCCGTCACAAGAAAGTGCTCAAGCAGGCCAAGGGTTATTACGGTGCGCGTAGTCGCACGTATCGCGTTGCCCGCCAGGCCGTATTCAAGGCCGGTCAGTATGCCTATCGTGACCGTCGCAACCGCAAGCGCGATTTCCGCGCGCTGTGGATCACCCGCATCAGCGCGGGCGCGAAAGAGCTGGGTATCTCCTACAGCAAGCTCATGAACGGTCTGAAGAAGTCCGGCGTTGAGCTGGACCGCAAGATCCTTGCGGATCTCGCGGTGCGCGACAAGGCCACGTTCGCGGCGCTCGTCGAGCAGGCGAAGTCCGCCCAGGCCTGACCCGTGTCGCCCGATTTGCTTGAATCGGGCGTTTCCGACCGGCCGGCGTCGTATTCGATGCCGGCAAGCGCTCGAGCATTCTTCGAAAGGGAAAGGCGTCTGCCTTTCCCTTTCGTGTTTGTGAGCGGTTATTTCATCGGCCGGCGGTCCGCGCGAACGCCAGCCCGAGGAGTTGCGGCGCATGACTAGCGAACTCGATCGCCTGCGCGAGCAGGCCGTGGCCGATATCGAGGCGGCCGAAAGCCTCCAGGCGCTCGACGCCCACCGCGTGGCGCTGCTGGGCAAGAAAGGGCAGGTAACCGCCCAGCTCAAGCAGCTGGGTGCACTGGCGCCCGAGCAGCGCCGGGAAGAGGGCGCGCGGATCAATCGGGTCAAGGATGAACTGGCCGAGGCGATCAATGCCCGTCGGCAGGCGCTCGAAGCCGAGGCGCTGGCTCGCCGCATGGCCGAGGAAAGCGTCGATGTGACCCTGCCGGGGCGTGGGCGCAGGCCGGGTGCGGCACATCCGATCACGCTCACCCGGCAACGCATCGAACGCCTGTTCGTGCATAACGGCTTCGAGGTCGTGCAAGGGCCCGAAATCGAAGACGATTACCACAACTTCGAGGCCCTGAACGTGCCGCCGGATCATGCCGCGCGGGCGATGCAGGACACCTTCTATGTCGACGGCGCCCGGCTGTTGCTGCGTACCCATACGTCGCCCGTGCAGGTGCGCACCATGGAATCGCGACAGCCGCCCATTCGTATCATCGCGCCGGGCAGGGTGTATCGCTGCGATTCCGATCGCACCCATAGCCCCATGTTTCACCAGGTCGAAGCGCTTTATGTCGCCGAGCATGTGAGCTTCGCCCAGCTCCGAGCCGAATTGCAGGCCTTTCTCGAAGCGTTTTTCGCGACCTCACTGAAGCTGCGCTTTCGCCCGTCCTACTTTCCATTCACCGAGCCCTCGGCCGAAGTCGATATCGACGGCCGGAGCCTGGGTACGGGGTCGGGCTGGATGGAGGTGCTGGGCTGCGGCATGGTGCACCCCAACGTGCTCGAAGCGGCCGGTATCGACAGCCGTCGCTATACCGGCTATGCGCTGGGTATGGGCGTGGAGCGCCTGGCGATGTTGCGCTATGGCGTGACGGACCTGCGCCAGTTCTATGACAACGATCTGCGTTTTCTCGAGCAGTTTGCCTAGCTCACGTACCCGCTGCAGGCGGGGGCGACCGTTCTTTCGATATTGGCTGATGTATGAAGATTAGCGAACAATGGCTGCGCGAATGGGTCGATACGAGCGCTTCGATCGATGATCTGGCCCAGCAGCTCACCATGGCGGGCCTTGAAGTCGACGATATGCTCGACGGCGGCCCGCTGCTGGATGGCGTGGTGGTCGGCCGCATTCTCGAGTGTAAGCCGCATCCCGAGGCCGATCGGCTCAAGCTGTGCCGTGTTGACGCAGGCGAGGCGGCACCGTTGGCGATTGTCTGTGGTGCGCCCAACGCCCGCGCTGGCCTCGTGGTGCCGGTTGCCCGCGTGGGGGCGACCCTGCCGAATGGGTTGACCATCGAAGCCGCCGAAATTCGCGGCCAAGCCTCGGCCGGCATGCTCTGCAGCGCCAGCGAACTGGGCTTGAGCACGGATGCCAGCGGCTTGTGGCCGCTAAGCGATGATGCGGAGCCCGGCACGCCGGTGGCCGATTATCTGGGCCTGCCCGATCGCATACTCGATATCGACCTCACGCCCAACCGGGGCGATTGCCTGAGCGTACGCGGTGTGGCGCGTGAAGTCGCGGTCGCCGAAGACGTGGCGCTGAAGACGCCTGACGTGGCCCCGGTCACGGCTACGATCGAAACCCGGCCGGTGGTTCGTATCGAGGCGCCCGAGCGCTGTGTGGCCTATGCCGCGCGTGCGATCGAAGACACGTCGGCCGGGGCGTCGACGCCGGTCTGGATGGCCGAACGCCTGCGCCGCTCTGGCATACGCCGTATCAGCCTGCCGGTGGATATCGGCAATTACGTCATGCTCGAGTTCGGCCAGCCGATGCATGCTTTCGATGCCGACAAACTCGACGGCGCGATTCATGTACGCCTGGCCACGGCCGACGAGCGGATCGTCACGCTCGACGGCGAAGAGGTGACGCTGTCGGCCGATACGCTGGTGATCGCCGATGAGACCGGCCCGGTCGCAATCGCGGGCATGATCGGCGGCGAGCGCACCGCGGTCGACGCCAACACCCGTAACCTGGTGTTCGAATCCGCCTGCTTCACCCCCGCGGCAGTCGCAGGCCAGGGCCGGCGTTACAAGATTCATACGGATTCCCTGCACCGCTTCGAGCGGGGCGTGGACCCGGCGCTGCACCGGCTCGCCCTCGAACGAGCCACACAACTGCTGGTCACCCATGGGGGTGGCGGGGCCGGGCCGTTGAGCGTCGCCGAAGGTACCCCGGTATGGTCCGAACAACGACGTATCGCACTCGACGGTGCGCACGTCGAACGGCTGCTGGGCCAGCCGATCGAGCCGGCCTGGATCGAAAAAGCGCTGACCGCGCTGGGCATCGAAATCCAGGCGAGCGGCGAAAACCGGTGGACGGCCATGCCGCCGAGCTGGCGCTACGATCTCGAGATCGAAGCCGACCTCATCGAGGAAGTCGCCCGCGTCTACGGTTACGATCGGCTGCAAAGCGGGGATCCCGGCGTGGCGCTTCCGCCCGTACCCGCGGACGGCGGTTTCGATCCCGCCGGCCATGTTGCACCGGCGTTGCAGGCGCGCGGCTACAGCGAAGCGATCACCTACAGCTTCGTTGAAGCCGGTCTGCATGCCGAACTGACCGGCGGCGAGCCGGCTGTCGTGCTGGACAATCCGATATCCGACCAGCTTGCGGAAATGCGGCGCACGCTCTGGGCGAGTCTGTTGCCGAGCTGGCATCACAACGCGCGGCGCCAGCAGAGCAGCATCCGTTTATACGAGCGGGGGCTACGCTTCATCCCGAACGAACAGGCCGAAAACGGCATCGGCCAGTACGATACCCTTGCCGGGCTCGCCAGCGGCTTGGCCGACGATACGCACTGGGATCGCGCCGGCCGGGCCCTCGACTTCTTCGATGTAAAAGGCGATGTGGAAGCGCTGTTCGCCGGTACCGCCGGACGGCTCGCATTCGAGGCGGCCACGCATCCGGCGTTGCACCCGGGCCGCACTGCACGGATTCTGCTGGACGGAACGGCCGTGGGCTGGATGGGGCAGTTGTCGCCCGCCTTCTCGAAGCGCTATAAAAACATAGCGTTACCCTATGTTTTTGAAGTGGATTACGAGGCGGTGAGAAAAGCACCGGTTATCCGCTTCGAGGCGCTTTCAGAGCAGCCCACGGTACGTCGCGATCTCGCGCTGGTGGTCGCCGAGGCCGTCCCCGTCGCCGCGCTCGTCGATGCGATCGAAAGCGTCGACTCGCCCGAGCTACGCTCGATACAGGTCTTTGACGTGTTTCGCGGCGAGGGGCTTGAGACTGGTTTCAAGAGCGTGGCTTTAGGCTTGATTTTCCAAGATAAAGCGAGCACGCTTACTGACGATCGGGTGGAGAGAATAATAGATCGTGTTCTGGCGGGTCTTCAGGAACGCTGCGACGCGCGAATCAGGGGTGAATAAGCGTGGCACTGACCAAAGCGGATCTTACCGAGAGTCTTTTCGACCAGCTCGGTTTCAACAAGCGCGAGTCCAAGGAGTTTGTCGACTGCTTCTTCGAAGAGGTGCGTCAGACGCTGGAGGACGGCGAGTACGTGAAGCTGTCCGGTTTCGGTAATTTCGAACTCCGGGACAAGAACCAGCGCCCCGGGCGTAACCCCAAGACCGGCGAGGAGATTCCGATCTCGGCCCGTCGTGTGGTGAGCTTCAAGCCGGGCCAGAAGATGCGCGCACGCGTCGAGTCGAGCATTGACGCAAACAGCTGAAGAACTGCCGCGAATCCCCGACAAGCGCTACTTCACGATCGGTGAAGTCAGCGATCTGTGTCGGGTCAAGCCGCATGTGCTGCGTTACTGGGAGCAGGAGTTCACGCAGCTCAAGCCGGTAAAGCGTCGCGGCAACCGTCGGTATTACCAACAGCATGACGTGATCATCGCTCGTGATATCCGCATGCTGCTCTACGAACAGGGTTTCACGATCCAGGGTGCACGCCTTCAGCTACGCGATAAAGGGCGTGTTCTGGCGTCCCTGCCGGTCGCCAGTGCGGCCGATTCGCTGGCCTCGATTCGCCATGAACTCGAGGCGATCGCGCAGCGCCTGGAATAACTCAATCGATGTGCCCGTGTTTGACGATTATTGCTCGACGTACGGCATATCTCTGTTAACATACGCATCTTCTCGGGGTATGGCGCAGCTTGGTAGCGCGTCTGCATGGGGTGCAGAAGGTCGTAGGTTCAAATCCTGCTACCCCGACCATCTTTCTTTTCTGGTATCAGCGGGTTAGGGCTTTCGCCAGAAGGCCCATTTCTTCCCATACCGCTTCCATACCGAAACTACACCGAAACTACTGCCGCTCAGTTCCGCTCGTAGCGCTTGAGCGCGAATTTTTAGTAGGTCGACGAATTCGTATACCACCGTGTGCATATCGCATGCGAGCTCTACGAGCTTTCGCGCACCTGGGTCGTATCGGTGGTGGTTGTCTAACGCGAGTTGTACGAACGGATCTTGTCGTTGATTGTCGTATAGCGATAGTACGTGTGAGATCTTTCCAAGCTGAGCCCGTTCGGGTTGATCGAAATATAGTTCGACCAGCATCTCGACAGCAGCAAACTCGTCGTCGCGAGTAATTCGGGAAGGCTCTTCGGCCCCGGGTAGCTGCTGGAGTGTGCGTTTCAATGCACGATGCTCGGCTTTAAACACTCCATGAAAAATCAGCAATGAGTCGGCAAGTTTCTCGATTTGCTCGCGCTGAACCAACAGGTGGGCACGTCGGTCCCCGCTACTTTCCTTCCAAGCGTCCCGAAGCCAACCGCCGAGGAAGCCGAGTGCTATAGGCGCTATAAGTTCTACGAGCATTGCTTCATCCGTGAGAGGGGCTTAGAACGACGCGGCAGCGACTCGCACATGACTACGTTTATGATCGGATAGATAAACGCGGGTCTGTTCGACATCCTGATGGCCGAGTAGTAGCTGAATAACAGTTTCATCGTGTCCCGCTTCGCGCATGAGGTGAGCTCCTAAACTGCGAATTTCGTGGAATGTCGGCGGATTCGCCACCCCGTCGTAAAACCCGCTTGCGCGCCGCACCTTAGCGAACTCGCGGATCAGCTGATCTTTGAGCACCTGCGTGTGATGGGTGCGTTTCTTCGCCCGCATGTGGCGCGGGCGGGCTTTCTCCGGTAAGCGGTGAACAACTAGCGGACTCACAACATCGTCCCGGCTTCGTTCGATCGCGCGCGCCAGACCGCCTTCGATAGTGATCTCAAGCGGCGTGCCGGTTTTCTCTTGTTCGAACCGCCAAACGCCATCGCGCGGATATTCGAACGACAGCACATCGCCTTCACGCTGTAGCGAATACAGCGCGATCCCCATGGCCACGCGTAGCCAGGGCGGGGCAGCGCGATAGACGGCGACGAAACCCGCCCAGGTGAAACGGGCGCGCTGTCTTGTGGTCTTGGCGATTCGCAGCGCATCCGCTGGGTTGTCCTCGCGCCAGCCTTCGGCTCGCGCGTATTGGAACAGCTCGATCAGCAGGCTGCGGTATTGATTGCGCATCCGGCCTCCGCTGGTGAGTTCGTCGACCCCCGAGGCGAGATCACGAACAGTCAGCTCGGTTACGTCGCGCTGCCCGAACTGCTCGTCGAGACGGCGCAACGCGTGGTTGTAGATGGTCTGCGTTTTCTCGGCGAGGTTCCGGTGCGCGAGCTCGTTCTCTTTATATAGAGCGATCAGCTTGTCGAATAAGAGGCTCGGCGCTACGACGCGCGACACAAGATCGTTCGAAGGCAGAAGCATCGCATTGAGCTTCTTCGCGGCCGCAATGCATTCCGCGCGATCGCGCGATAGGTAGTGGTACTTTCCCGTGACAGGATGCTTGTACCGATAGAGACCTGAAGGCGCGTGTAGATGAAGATTCTGCGGAAGCCCTCGGTTGGCGGCGGTTCTTGGTCTAGCCATGCCTTTTTATTTATGAACCTGGTCTCATATCGTCGCCGCCTAGCACACGCGCGACAAGTGGATCGTTCCCAGATTCAAAAAGATGCAGATCGACAAACCACTGGCCGCCAACTTTTCGCCCAGGAATATCGCCGCGTTCAATGCCTCTACGCACGGTCCGCGCGCAAGGCTCCGAGCCCGGCTCGAAGTACTGCTTCAGGAATCTCGGTATCGAGGTTAGGCGCATGGCGATGCCCCGTAGGCTCGAGAGCTCAATGCGATTTTAAGAGCCAGCGCCGTCGGCCAACGCGCCATGCCAGGTGGCTTTAGCTCTGAGAAAACAAAGGTGCCCACGTCGTATCGGCTGAGCTCTTGACAGCGGTCGGGCAGGAGTGCGTGTCGTACGTGGCGCCGAACGTTTACAGGGCGGCGCGACTTGGCCGAACAGATTATAAATAGCTCGCTCAAGCCATAAAGTGGCGCCCGGATACGATTGAGCGCTATCAATACGATCTCATTCTTCGAAGTCGGGAGGGTTGAGCGCATGCTATTAATAGGTAAGATCCTCAAAGCTCTCAAACTCACAGTAAGGGTAGTGACGTTCGTGAAATTTACTGTGGCCAAGCTCACCGCGCTGCGAGCATAATTACTAAAATCGTGCTTTTTCGCGATTTTCGGCTGTCTTACACGAGTAGGACTGCTCCCATCGCCCTATGGAGCGGCCCCCGGCCACCGCATACGAGATTGGGTTGAACACCGAGGTGAATCCGCAACGGTCTCAGCGGACATAAGCGGGTCGCGTATACATTTCGCCCAGTCATAGACGAACGCGGGCGCGATCGATTTGGCGATACCGAGGTGTTTGCTATGAAAGTAAAGGCTGACATTGGCACGAGCGAACGTGTTGTTGCCCTTTTAGGGAGTGCTGAAGTCCTTAACATCGCCGCTACTGATTTCCGAGAGCCAGCGACAGCTACAAAGGCTGTACGGAATGGTCTACCGGGCACTTGCGCGCGCTATCTTCGCGAGAACAGTGGTGTTCCTAAGCGCCTGTTCGATCAGGTTGTGCCCCGCACGACGTTGATTTCAGCAGGCAAGAGCAAATCGAAACGCCTTTCGAAGCACGCTTCGGAGGCTGTGCTGCGCGTTGCCCGGATCATCGCGTTCGCTGAAGAAACCTTTGGAGATCAGGATCGCGCGATGAATTGGCTTAACAATCCGAATCACGTATTCGAGGGCCAGGCCCCGATTACCTTGGCCGATACCGAAAGCGGTACCGAGTGGGTCGAACAGGTGCTCGGCCGAATGATGTACGGCATTGATGCTTGATGCGGCGTTATCGCGCTGCACAGTAACTCTATGCCTAGGATCTAAGCTGCAAGGGCGCTGAAACTCTAAAGCCGACGGTGGACGCCTGTAGGTATCCGGTGATCTACACGGCGGAACATCCCGCGCTCGCGGTTTTCGAAAAGCTCGCTCACGCCGGCATGTGTCTGGCGAATGCGTCGCTCACGCATCGGCTGGTCGTGCTCGATGTGTGGGAGGGCGAACTCGAGCTTGTCGCGCGTGTGCCGAACGATCCCATCGATGGCGGACAGGGGTGGCTCGAGGCCGGCGACAAGCCGTTTCTCCAGGTGCCGTCGTGTTCATGCCGTACGCCTCGAACTATCTGATCAACGTTTTTCGTCCCGCGATGGCGGATTTGTCGTTCATTCACGACGTCGTGTTCGTTTTCGCTGTGGGCTTGCTGGCTGTCATCCAGCGACTCTTTGACCCACGGCCTCGGCGCGTTGTTGTAGGTATTCAACCTGGTCGTCGAGCAGCTGATTGGTTCTAGCGCCTGCTCAAGATCGAGTTTGAGTGTTTTTTTACGCTCGTGCATGGTGGCATGCCGTCGCTCGAGTTCGGCGCTGGCTTAGCCGCGGGCTTCCTAATTGAAACGGTGTGCGGCATTGGCGACGACTCGGGGCAGGCGCTCGGGAAATCCGCTACTTATCTGATCAGGCAGTCGCTGCCGGATGGACTTAAATATGCCGGGGTATTGTCTGCTGTGAATCCGTGGTGCGCAGTTCGACACGCACCTTGGCCATCGAAGGATATTCGCCACGCGCCATGATCGCGGGCAGGGCGTCGTGGCACGACTCTCAGTTCGGTAGTCGTGGCCATCAACGGGTCACCCGGTCGTAGCCGGGGCGGATACAGCCCGGCAGCGCGAGCGCGCCGATCGCTAGTTCTTCGATCTCTGCGCGAATGGGAAAGAAGCCTGTGAATGCCCAACTGCCGCGCCCAAACCCATCATATCAACCCGCGGTATTGCGATAGATGATCGGACGGCTTCGAAATCCGCCCAGCTAAAATGCGATTCAAGCGACGACGGGCCGCGGCGTCAGGGGGACGCTTCGGCCGCGGGATCGAATTCTGTTACGACAACACTCTCGAACTGATCGACTTGTACGGCGCGCCATGTAAACGACGACGAGAGGTGAACGGTTCGCGTAGCCGCGATCTTGGGCACATAAAACTGACTAAATCGTGCTGATACGCGATATGTAATACGTACTAAATCGTACGGTAATTAGCTCGATACAACACAACTGTACTTATGTTGTGTAGCGCGCTGTTTCAGCGTTAAGCGAGCATGCAGCAGCTACTGGGAGTTTGAGCCGGCCAGGTTAGAAGGTAACGGCAGGTAGGCACTTGCTGGTATAGTTGTGTGAATAGATCACACAATAGGTACTGTAATGGGTAGAACAACCAGTATCACTATTGGTCCGCAAATGGATGATTTTGTGGGCGAATTGGTGGCGTCCGGCCGTTATGGTTCGACCAGCGAGGTCGTACGCTCCGCCTTGCGGTTGCTAGAGCGACAGGAGCAGGCGACCGCGGCGCTAAGGGCAGCCGTTGCGGCAGGTGAGCAAAGCGGGGAAAGCGAAGAATCGATTCACGATATCGCCTGTCGGGTGAAGCAACATCACGATGTATAGGCTCTCGAACCTGGCGGCGAGAGACTTCGAGACGATTTACGAATATACGCTCTTGAACTTCGGCACCGGGCAGGCCGACGTGTACACAGAGCAGCTAGACCAAGTCATGCGGCTATTGTGTGGATCGCCGCACGTCGGCCGCGAATGCTCTAGCATCGGCGACGGGGTTCTTCGCCACGATCATCGGCACCACGTTATTTTTTATCGGGTTCGCGCGGAAGACATCTTCATCATTCGGATTCTCCATAGTCGAATGGAGCCGTTGCGCCATCTCGGTGAAACTAATGGCGACTGAAGTGGCAGGCTCTCGTGGTTTGCCCGGTGGTCGCTCGCTTGACACGAAAAAGGGTGACCGCTTCCGGCCAATAGCGGACCTAATCAGGTCTCATGAAATAGTAGGCTGGGCCTCCTAGTCTGGCAGCAGTTCTAGTGTTCGAGCACGAAAAAGATCACCTCGCGGAACACATAGGCCGCCGTGCCCCAGACCAGCAGGCTGGCGGCGCCGATACCCACGAACCACAACAGACGGCGTCCGGTTTCATTCATGACGACTCCGACTTATCCGGCAGCTAGTGATAGCCCATGTCACGGCTGACCTTGCCCCGAAATATCCAGTACGACCACCCCGTATAGAACAGGATGAACGGCAACAGGATCACCAGGCCCACGAGCAGAAAACTCTGTGTTTCCGGCGGCGAGGCAGCGTTCCATATGGTCAGATGCGGCGGAATGATATGCGGCCAGAAGCTCGCCGCGAGCCCGCCATAGCCGACGATGAACATCGCCAACGAAAGCAGAAAAGGCGCGTACTCCCGCCGCCGGCTCACGCTCCAGTACAAGAAATACGACACCACGATCGCGGCGATCGGGAACGGCACCAGCAACAGCGCATGCGGGAAACCGAACCAGCGCTCGGCATAGTTGCCGTCGAGGAACGGCACATAGATGCTCACCACCGCCATGAACACGATCACGGCCGTCAACAGTACGCGCGACCAGCCATAGGCGCGCCGCTGCAACAGGCCGGTGGTTTTCATCACCACCCAGGTCGCGCCCAGTAGTGCATAGCCGGCCACGAGTGCAGCGCCGGTAAGCATCGTGAAGCCCGAAAACCAGTCGAACGCGCCGCCGACATACTGGGCGCCGTTGGCCTCGATGCCCTGCACGATCGCCCCGAGGGTTACGCCCTGGAAGAACGTCGCGATCACGGAGCCGAGATTGAACGCCAGATTCCAGCCGAGCTTGCGCCGCGCCTTGAAACGGAACTCGAACGCCACGCCGCGAAAGATCAACGCGATCAGCATGCCGGTGAGCGGCAGATAGAGCGCCGGCAACAATACCGTATAGGCCGGCGGAAACGCGGCCAGCAGCGCCACGCCGCCGAGCACCAGCCAGGTTTCGTTGCCGTCCCAGATCGGCGCGACCGAGTTCATCATGATGTCGCGTTCGGCCTCGCCATAGGCCACGCCGCAGAGGATGCCGATGCCGAGCACGAAGCCGTCCAGCAGCACGTACATGATCACGCCGAAGCCGATTATGCCGAACCAGATCAGCGGCAGGATTTCGATCAACGTCATGACTTCTCTCCCACCGGCTCGTTGGGATACGACAACGGCCGGGCCGGGGTCGCATACGGGTCGGGCACCGGGTGCGCAGGCGCTTTTTCAGGCCCGGTACGCACCACGCGCACGATGTAATACAGCCCGGCGCCGAAGACGATGCCGTAGACGATCACGAACGTGATCAGCGTCGCCAACACGCTCGGCGCGCCCACCGGCGAGAGCGAATCCGACGTGCGCAGCAGGCCATAGACGGTATAAGGCTGGCGCCCGATCTCGGTCGTGATCCAGCCCGCCAATACGGCGATGAAGCCCGAGGGAATCATCGCCACCAGATACCGATGATAGGCGCGCGAGTCGAGCAGCCGGCCGCGAAACGCCAGCCACAGCCCGAGCATGCCGGCGAGCAGCATGAGCAGGCCCAGCCCCACCATGATCCGGAACGAAAAGAAGATCGGCGCGACCGGCGGGCGCTCGCTTGGCGGGAAATCCTTGAGGCCGACCAGTTTGCCGTTCCATTCATGGGTGAGAATCAGACTGGCGAGATTCGGCACCGCGATCTCGTAGTGGTTGGTTTCGTTCTCGGCATCCGGCCAGGCGAACAGCGCCAGGGCGGCGCCTTCTTCGGTATCCCAATGCGCTTCCATGGCCGCGATCTTGGCCGGCTGGTATTCCAGCGTCTTCAGGCCGTGGAAATCGCCGGCGACGATCTGCAACGGTGTGACGATGGATACGAACGCCACACCCATGATCAGCATTACCCGCGAGGCCTCGTGGGCGGTGCCTTTCAGCCGGTACCAGGCGCCCACGCCCAAAATCACGAAGGCGGTGGTCAGATACGCCGCCAGCACCATGTGCACGAGCCGATACGGAAACGACGGGTTGAACACAATCGCCCACCAGTCGGTGGGATAGAACACGCCGTCGCGCAGCTCGTAGCCGGCGGGCGTATGCATCCAGGAGTTGGCCGACAGAATCCAGAACGCCGACAGCATGGTGCCGATCGCCACCATCGCGGTGGCAAAGAAATGCAGCTTCGGGCCCACCTTGTTCCAGCCGAACAACATGATGCCGAGGAAGGTCGCCTCCAGGAAAAAGGCCGTCAGCACTTCATAGGAGAACAGCGGCCCCAGCACCGGCGCGGTGGCTTCGGCGAACACCGACCAGTTGGTGCCGAACTGAAAGCTCATCACGATGCCGGAAACCACGCCCATGCCGAACGACACGGCAAAGATCTTCACCCAGAACTGGTAGAGCCGGCGAAACACGTCGCGACCGGTGAACAGGTGCATGCCTTCGCACATCGCCAGCCAGCTCGCCAGGCCGATGGTGAAGGCCGGGAACAGGATATGAAACGACACCACGAACGCGAACTGTATTCGCGACAGGATTTCCGGATCGAGAGCCATGCTTTTCACCTAGGAAGCTGCTTATCGAAGTATACCGGAGGGGGTATATAGCGTCACTATTCAATCGCGACTTAAATTACATGGCGGCTACGGAGAATAAGTCGGACCGCAGGAAGACGCTCGATTCAGATATGACGCACCAAGGAGGCTGTCAATGTATAATTTAGTAAGGCTTATTTCCTAGCTAGTAAACACAATGTCCGAAAATGCCGACATCCTTCCTTTCGACCAGGAATGGGAAGCCAGCAAGTCCGCACTCATTCGGCGTCTGAAACGCGTCGAGGGGCAAGTTCGCGGCTTGCAGGCTATGCTGGAACGTGATGCCGAATGCGAGGACGTAGCGGTTCAAATGACCGCTGCCCGCAAAGCGCTCGACCGTACCTTCTATAACATGCTGTCCTGCGTAATCGAGCGAGAGCTGTCTTGCCAGAAGCTTGATGCGGCCGATGCGCGCGAGCGTCTTAAGTACGCTACGGAGCTATTGTCACGCTACGGCTAGGTACGAGTTGCCGAAAGAAACCGATCGGCTAGCCACCCGCCCAATAATATGGCGGGGAGAAAGATAGCGGCTTCTCGAAAGTTGAATACCAAGGCTGCCAAGGCCGGTCCGGGGCAATAACCTGCTAGCCCCCAGCCAACTCCAAAGAGGGCGGCGCCCGATAGTAATCGTCGATCGATAGTCAGCGAGCTGGGTCGGTGGAATGTAGACCCGAATAGCGGGCGTATCCGTTTTCCCAAGAAAGCATTCGTAAGGCTGAATACGGCGAGAGCCATGGCCATGACCAGAGCAAGGCTCGGATCCCACCGGCCGACGGGATCCAGAAAAGCGAGCACTTTCTCCGGGTTCACCATTCCAGAAATCGTCAGCCCGATACCAAAGACCAGGCCGGACGCTAGCGTGATCACGTACTGCATCCGCTCAGCCCGTAAAAAGATGTCGCGTGATAACCGCTGTAACCACGCCGCAGATAAAGAAGACAAGGGTGGCAGCAATGGATCGCGTCGAACCGCGCCCAATTCCGCACACGCCGTGGCCGCTGGTGCAGCCTGACCCTAATCGTGTGCCCATGCCAACCAGCACTCCGCCCGCTATGGGGCCAACTCACGAAACGGAAAAAATCGTACGCTAAGCCTCGCGAGGCGTGCGTAGCGGCCGAAAACGGCCGCGCTCGACCCGCTTATTCTGCTGCCAGACATAATCGCCGGTGAGATTGATGTGCTCCCAGCCCAGTGGCGAGAGATGAGGCAACAGTTCTACATCGACGGGTTGTCCGGAATCCGCTAGCGCTTGGACTGCCCGCTCCATGTAGACCGTGTTCCACAGGATGATGGCGTTGACCACGAGATTTAGCCCGCTGGCGCGGTAGCGCTGATTCTCGTAACTGCGGTCGCGGACCTCGCCCAGCCGGTTCAAGAAGACGGCACGCGCCAGCGCGTTCTTGGCCTCGCCCTTGTTCAGGCCCACTTGTACGCGCCGGCGCAGGTCGATGTTTTGCATCCAGTCGAGCGCGAACAGGGTGCGTTCGATGCGGCCCAGCTCACGCAACGCGATTGCCAACCCGTTCTGGCGCGGGTAACTGCCGAGTTTGCGCAGCATCAGCGAAGCCGTCACCGTGCCCTGCTTGATCGAGGTTGCCAGGCGCAGAACCTCGTCCCAGTGCGCTCGAATATGCCGGACGTTGATACGCCCGCCGATCATGCCCCCGAGTGTCGGATATTGGCTTGCGGCACCTGGAATATACAGGCGCCGGTCGGCCAGATCGCGAATACGCGGTGCGAAGCGATACCCCAGTAGCTGCATCAACGCGAATACATGATCGGTAAAACCGGCTGTATCGGTGTAGTGCTCGGCGATCCGTAGATCCGATTCGTGATACAGCAGTCCGTCCAAGACATGGGTCGCATCGCGAACCGTGGCATTGATGACCTTGGTGTGGAACGGCGCATATTGATCGGAGATATGCGTGTAGAACTGCACGCCCGGTTCCTGGCCGTACTTCAGGTTCACGTGGCCGGCAAACTGGCCCCGGCCCCCGGCCTTGAAGTTCTGGCCGTCCGACGACGACGTGGTGCCGTCGCCCCAGTACGCCGCGAACGGCTGGCGAAACTGGGCATTGGTTAATTCAGATAATGCCGCTGCATAGGTCTCGTCGCGGATATGCCAGGCTTGCAGCCACGTTAGCTTGGCGTAGGTGGCATCGGGACAGGATTCGGCCATCTTTGCCAGCCCGAGGTTGATCGCGTCCGCCAGGATCGTGGTCAACAACAACTGCCGGTCACCGGTGGCGGCGCCACTTTTGAGATGGGTAAAGTGCTGCGTAAAGCCGGTCCAGTCATCGACTTCCAGCAATAGTTCGGTGATCTTGAGATGAGGCAGCCGACTGTAGGCCTGCTGCATCAGCGCTTCCGCGCCGTCGGGCACGGCCTTATCCAGCGGTGTGATCTTGAGACGGCCCGCGGGCGTGAAGCCGGCATCCGGTAACGTATCGGCCGCGGCCAATCGCTCGACGGTGGCCAACTCGTGTGCCAAAGCACTCAATCGGGATTCGAGATAACCTTCGCAATCGGTTTCGATCGCCAATCCCAGCGCTTGCTGCTCGCGCTGATCGACGAAGCGCGCTGGCGGCAGCAAGTAATCCTCGAAGTCCTTGAACTGGCGCGAATTCTGCACCCAGATGTCGCCCGAACGCAGCGCGTTCTTGAGTTCCGATAACACGCACAACTCATAGAAACGTCGGTCAATCCCGCCGGCTGTATAGACCAAAGTCGCCCAGCGCTTACGAATGAAGCGGGTCGGCGCATCGTCGGGTACTTTCCGGGCTTGGTGCCGGTTCATGTCTTTCAACAGCTCGATACCTGCGAGCAGTTCGCGTGCCGCCGGTGCGGCCTTCAGTTTCAACGATTCCAGAAGCGTCGGTGTATAGCGCCGAAGGGCATTGAAGCCGCTACCGATCAAGGCGAGGTAATCGAAGTCTTCGGATTGCGCCAGCTTCTCCGCTTCAGCGATGCTTTCGCTGAATACGTCCCACGGCACGATCGCTTCGATTGCAGCAAACGGATCGCCGCCGTTTTGCTTGGCCTCAAGCAGTGCGCGGCCGACGCGGGAGTACAGGCGAACCTTGCTATTGATTTCCTTTCCGGATTGCTGGAACCGCTCGGCATGGGTGCGTTTGGCCTTATTGAACAGCGAGCCCATGAAGCGATCGTGCAGATCGATAATTTCGTCGATCAGCGTGGCACGCGTATCGAGGAGAACCGCGGCCAGCGTCGCATGACGACGCGTCGATTCCAGGTCGCGCAAGTGCTGGGCCGTCATTTGGCCACCCTCGCGAGCCAATTTCAGCAGGCGGTTCTGGTGAACGACGTGTTCCAAACCGGTCGGCAAGTCCAAATCATGAACGGTTTGCAACCGTTCGAGGTGCGCCCGAATATGCTTTGGCCGCGGCGGGCCCGGCGACTGGCGTAGCCAGGCGAGCGTGCTATGCGCGGTCTCGGCGCGAATCGCCAAAAGCCGCGCAAAGGCATGCCGGTGATTAGCGGTTAACGGCGCGGTCAACGCCTCATAGACAAGGCGCGTGCCGCGTGTGAGCGCTTCGCTACATACGCGCTCGATGACCGCCAACGGCGGCAGGATGATGCGCTCTTGCCGCAGCTTCTCGACCAACGCCTCGGCCAGCACGATGCCCCGGTCCGTTTGCTGGGCCAGCTCGGCAATCGGTTTCATGAGCCGCCGATAATCCGCGCCGCTGAACGGGGACAGGTTTAACCAAGCCTGCAATTCGACCAAGTGCTCACGCCGGGTTTCGGGCCGCTGGGCATACTGCGGCCAGATGTCCGGATCAATATTCAGCTGTTGACCGATCAGGGCTAGCAAGGCGGCCGGCGGCCGCGCATCGGTCGGCAGCGTAACGCCGGGATAGCGTAGATAGCACAACTGCACCGCGAAACCGAGCCGGTTATGCGCACCGCGCCGTTGGGAAATGACCGCCAGCTCGGGTTCCGAGAAGGTGTAGTGTCGAATCAGTTCGTCGTCTGTCGCCGGGAAGGTCAGCAGGCTATCCCGGTCGGCGGCACTCAGTAGACGGCGACGGGGCATGGTTCAGGCATCCGCTCGGAGGTATTGGTACAGCGTCTCGCGGCTAATACCCAGATCGCGGGCCAGCTTCGCTTTCTGCTCGCCGTCGGCCACGCGCTGTCGAAGCTCGGCGATCTGGTCGGACGACAAGGCTTTCTTACGCCCCTTGTACTTGCCTCGTCGCTTGGCCAGCGCGATGCCTTCGAGCTGACGTTCGCGGATCAGCGCGCGTTCGAATTCAGCGAACGCGCCCATCACCGATAGCATGAGATTGGCCATCGGCGACGCCTCGGCAGTGAAGGTCAGATTCTCCTTCACGAATTCGATGCCGACACCGCGCTCAGTCAACGCGTAAACCAACCGGCGTAGGTCGTCGAGGTTGCGCGCCAGCCGATCCATGCTGTGGACCACAACGGTATCGCCTTCGCGGACGAACGCGATCAGCCGTTCCAACTCGGGTCGGTGCGTGTCTTTGCCGGACGCCTTGTCGGTGAACACGCGATCGACTGTGACCTGCTCAAGCTGGCGCTCGACGTTCTGACCCACACTACTGACGCGGACATAACCGATGCGTTGGCCGTTCAAATCGCTTCCCCGAGCCAATGTGTCAGATTGGACTCTATGACCCTGGACGACAAACGTCAATCATTGCTCAATGCGACTCTATCCTGACGCATTTGAGATCAGCCGCCTGACGTCCGGATAGGGTGTACTTTACCTTGACGCACCAGCACAAGGTATGGCGTTCCCATTAGCCGAGAGAGGCGTAGCATTAGGTGCGGATTTAGCTCGGCCAAGTTTAAACCCGGGCACAACACTTGAGTGTGCCCGGGCGATCGCTTAGTCGCGCATTCCGCACATTATTCGTTGGGCTGCTTGGTCATGCGCAGGTAGGGCTTGAGCTCGTTCCAGCCGGCCGGGAACAGCTTTTCGGCCTCTTCGTTGGACAGCGCAGGCGACACGATCACGTCGTCGCCGTCCTGCCAGTTGGCCGGGGTGGTGACCTTGT
>NZ_CAXGSH010000050.1:0-27752 GCF_964012375.1 uncultured Salinisphaera sp. | reverse complement strand
AGCGGACCTTCGATATTCCAGTTCGCGTCGAGCAGGTTGAGCGCACGAAAAGTGATGTTCTGGCTCAGGCTCGGCTGCACGCGCACCATGCCGGCGCGCTCGCCCGTGCCCTTGAGAAAGAACCGCTGCAGCCGCTCCGGGCTCATCTTGCTGACATCGTTCATCGAGTAGATACCGCGGCGTGCGACTTCAATGGCGCGCGTATCGATATCGGTGGCGAGAATACTCGCCGCACGCGAGCCCGTGCCCATCGCCTCGGCCAGCGTGATCGCGATGGAGTAGGGCTCTTCGCCGGTGGAGGCCGCACAGGTCCAGACCTTGAGCGGCTCTTTTCGTGCATTCGCGTGCGCCGCCAGCAACGGGAAATGGTGGGCTTCGCGAAAGAACGAGGTCAGATTTGTCGTCAACGCATTGACGAACTGTTCCCATTCGGGGTGATTCGCATCGGCCTGAAGCATGGCCAGATAGTCGCGAAAACGCGTATGGCCGAGCACGCGTACGCGTTTGGCCAGCCGGCTGTAGACCATTTCGGTCTTGTGAGGGGCCAGTGAAATACCCGCGCGCGCATGTATGAGCTTGCGCACGCACTCGAAGTCCTCGGCGGTGAGTAGTAAATCACGTTCGGTCTGAACAGCCAGCACGGGTGTGCCTCCTTGCGGTACGTGGCCTGCATGAACCACCGCCGAATACACGGGGTATCGACGGATGAGCGGGCCTGTAGCTAGCATCGACCGAAAGCGGTTTTTCTTTAATACACTACTTAATCAGAAGGTTATGAAAACAAAAAAAGCGCCACGCCCAGACGGCGCAGCGCTTTTCGGCGATGCCATGAACCTATCGGCTTCACACGACGCCGGGCTCAGGCGATGGCCTCGACCTCTTCAACGATGGCCAGTTCGCTGCTGCTCATCATGCGATCGATATCCACGAGAATAAGCATGCGGTCATCGACGCTGCCCAGGCCAAGCACGTGCTCGGTTGCCGCGGCGACGCCGAAATCCGGCGCGGGCTTGATCTGCTCCGGGGTGAGCGTGAGCACGTCGGACACGCTGTCGACGACCACGCCGACCACCCGCTCGCCCACGTTCAACACGATTACGACGGTATGCTGGTCGTAGGCCGCATTCTCCAGACCGAACTTGATGCGCGCATCGATAATGGGAACGATACTGCCGCGCAGGTTGGTCACGCCCTTGACGAAATCGGGCACGTTGGCGATACGGGTTACCTGGTTGTAGCCGCGAATCTCCTGCACTTTGAGGATGTCCACGCCGTATTCTTCGCCACCCAGCGCGAAAACCAGGACTTCCATGTCCGCAGCCGCATCACGCGCTGCGTCGTTAGCAATGACTTCAGCCATGTCGTTTACTCCGTATAACGTCATGTATGTATGAGAATCAGGCCAGCGCTGCCCGCTGTACCTGGGTTTCGCTCTGACGACCTGCGCGGGACAGCGCAACCACGTCGAGAATCAGGGCGACGCTGCCGTCGCCGAGGATGGTGGCGGCAGAAATGCCGACGACCTTGCGGTAGTTCGTTTCAAGATTCTTGACCACTACTTGGCGCTGACCGAGCAGCTCATCCACGAGTAGCGTGAAATAGCGGCCCTCGCTTTCGATCACCATGACGATGCCGCGCAGTACGTCGCTCTGGGCATTGTCGATATCGAATACGCGATGCATTTCCACCAGCGGCAGATATTCGCCGCGCACGTAGACCAGCTGTTTGTCCTGGCCCACGCGCTTGAGCTGGTCGGCCTGGACCTGCATGGATTCCTTGATCGCGCCGAGCGGCATGATGAACACCTCTTCGCCCACGCGAATGAGCATGCCGTCCATGATCGCCAGCGTTAGCGGTAGCACGATGCGAATGGTCGTGCCCTGGCCGAACGTGGATCGAATATCCACATGGCCGCCGAGTTCCTGAATATTGCGCTTGACCACGTCCATGCCGACGCCGCGTCCCGATACGTCGGTAACCGCCTCGGCGGTCGAGAACCCCGGCGCGAAGATCAGCTGCCAGACTTCGTCATCGCTCATCGAATCGCTGACCGCCAGCCCGTTCTGGCGCGCCTTGGCCAGAATCCGTTCACGGTTGAGCCCGGCGCCGTCATCGGAAATATCGATGAGGATGCTGCCGCCCTGATGCTGGGCCGCCAGTGTCAGCGTGCCGGCGGCGGGTTTGCCGGCGGCCTTGCGCCGTTCCGGCGTTTCGATGCCGTGATCGAGGCTGTTGCGCACAAGATGGGTCATCGGATCCATGATCCGCTCGATCAGGCCCTTGTCGAGCTCGGTCGATTCGCCCTCGGTGACCAGGTTGATTTGCTTGCCCAGCTTGCTGCTGAGGTCGCGTACCAGCCGTGGGAAACGGTTGAAGGCATAGTCCATGGGCATCATGCGCACCGACATCACCGCTTCCTGCAGATCGCGCGCGTTGCGCTGGAGCTGGTTGAGCCCTTCGAGCAGTGCCCCGTGGGCCTCGCTGTCCAGACCGCCAATGGTCTGTTCCAGCATGGACTGCGTAATAACCAGCTCGCCGACGAGGTTGATGATTTCGTCGACCTTCTCGGTGGATACCCGCAACGAACTGGATTCCGCCGACGATTTATTAGCCGCTTTGGGCTTGCCGGCGGCCGCCGGTGCAGCCGCCGGCGCCTTGTCCTCGGATGCGCTGGCCTTGTCCTGCGGCTTGTTGTCGCGTTCGGCGGCCACCGCTTCGCTGACCGCCTGGGCCACCACATCCTCGGCGTGGGTATCGTCGGACTCGGCGCTATCGGCGACCACCGCTTCGGCCGCGCCGAAGCTCAGCTGCTCGGCATCGATGATGAAGCACAGCACCGATTCGATATCATCAGCCGCGGCCGGCTGGGCCAGCATCACGGTCAACGTATCGCCTTCGTAGGTCTGGCTTTCGATGTCGCCAAACAGCCCGAGCTCTTCGACCAGCGTCGAGCACTTGTCTTCTGCGATACCGCTGATCGAAACCGACCGGACCATGCCTTCGGGCAAGGCAACCGGGCCGGCCGGTGCCACGTCGCCTACCGGCTTGTCGACGGCCGACGCGGCGTTCGCCAATGCGGCACTGCCCTGCTCGTCGAGCGTTCGTAGCCGCTGGGCCATGTCTTCGTATGCGTTCTGGTCAGGCTCTTCGGCGGCCCGATAGGCATCGATCTGGCCAGCGAGCACGTCGCGGCATTCGAGAAACAGGTCGATCGCGGCACGGTCGAGCACGAGTTCGCCATGACGCGCCCGGTCGAGCAGGTTTTCCAGCAGATGCGTGGTCTCCTGCAAATGGGTAAACCCGAAGGTGCCCGCCCCGCCCTTGATCGAATGGGCGGCCCGAAAGATGGCGTTGAGGTCTTCGCTATCAGGCGCATCAATATCGAGATTGATTAGCAGACGCTCCATTTCATCGAGCAGCTCGTCCGCCTCGTCGAAAAAGGTCTGATAGAACTCGGCGATATCTAGTGTCATGCTTGATTATTCCGCTTGCACTGGTGAGCGAACTGTCCCAGCAAATATCGTTCAATCGCGCGCGACCTTTAGCCTTCGATCAAACAATTATTAATTCGTCATCCGGGCAGCTGCCTTGATCCGCTGTTTTCAAGGCGATGAGAAAACAGACGCCGCCACCTGCCGGACGTTTATTTACAATGGTTGCGCGACCGCTGGACGCTGCGCTCATGCATTCGCATACGCGCGTTCAGCTCGAAAATCGTCTATCGGCATATCCTGCGGATAGATGGCAATTTGCTGCGATTCAGCCCGATTGTCCTTCAACGACGACCTTATTCGCATCGGCCTTCACCATGCGATCGGTATCCGGCGCTTCGGCATCGACAGACAATGTGTCGCCGACCGGCAGGCTCTCTTCCTCGAGCCGGTGCTGGGCGTGCTCGTTGAGTACCAGAATGCTGATCCGACGGTTGCCGGGCGCGGCCGGTGAGTCGATACCGGGCCGGCTCGCGGTGGCGGCCGCGCCAATGACCCGTATCAGCTTGTCGGCCTGCATGCCGCCCTGGATGAGCGCACGCCGCGCCGCGTTGGCGCGGTCGGTCGACAGCTCCCAGTTGCTGTACTGGCGATCGCCCGAGGCAAATCGCAGATCGTCGGTATGCCCGGTCAGGGTGATCGGGTTGGGAAACTCGTTGAGTTTGGGCGCGATTTTCGATAACAGCGAACGGATATAGGGCGCCGGCTCTGCGCTGCCCAGCCCGAACATCGGCCGCCGGTTATCGTCGCTGATCTGAATCAGCAATCCGTCTTCCACCACCTTGAGACTGAGCTGCGAGCTCAGGTCGTCCAATGCGGGATCCGAATGAATCATCGATTCCAGGCTGTCCTGCAGATCACGCAACGGCCGATGACTGGGCCGGTAGTTGGTCGCATTCGGGGACGTCAGCGATACCTCGCCTTCCGAATGCATGGGATCGTCGCCGCCGCCGGGAATGGCGCTGTTGCTGGCCGAGGCCTTGTCGCCCCCCATCATCGCAACCTTGAGCGGCGTACGGAAATACTCGCCGACTTCTTCGCGCTCCGAGGCACTCAGGCCGGACAGCAGCCACATGACCAGGAAGAACGCCATCATCGCGGTCATGAAATCGGCATAGGCGATCTTCCACGCACCATGAGAGCCATGACTCGCCGCCTTCTTGCGGCGAATGACGATCGGTCGTTTATGCGGATCGCTCACGAGGACGCCTGGGCCGAGCCGCCGCTCTTGACGCCGCGCACATGCTCTTCAAGCTCGCTGAAGGACGGGCGCTCGGTCGAGAACAGGGCCTTGCGGCCAAACTCGATCGACAGCGGCGGCGCGTAGCCGTTGAGGTTGGCCAGCAGCGTCACCTTGACGCTCTGCATGATCTTGACGACCTCTTCCACCTGCGAACGCACGCGCGCGGCCAGCGGACTGACAAAACCGTAGGCCAGCAGAATGCCCAGGAACGTGCCGACCATGGCATGGGCGATCAGCGGGCCGATTTCGGACGGGTCGAGCGCGGCCGAGCCAAGCGCGTGGACCACGCCCATGACCGCGGCCACGATGCCGAAAGCCGGCAACGAATCGCCCATGGCCGCCAGGCCGTGGGCCGGAATCTCGGCCTCGTGCTGGAAGGTTTCGATCTCGTGGTCCATCAACGCTTCGATTTCGAAGGCGTCCATGTTGCCGCTGATCATCAGGCGCAGATAATCGGTCAGAAAGTCCATGACCAGCTTGTCCTGAACCAGCTTCGGATAGGCCGAAAACAACGTGCTTTCGCTCGGGTTCTCGATATCCTGTTCGAGCGACATCATCCCGGACTGGCGCGCCTTGGCCAGCAGCAGATAAAGCAGGGTCATCAGATCCACGCAGATCTCCTTGGAGTACTGCGAACCGCGCATCAACCGCGGCAGGGTGCGCATGGTCGCGCTGATGCCCTTGCCGTTATTGGCCGCAACGAACGCGCCGATACCGGCGCCGAAGATAATGACCAGCTCGGCCGGCTGATACAGCGCGCCCATATGCCCGCCGACCATAGCGTAGCCGCCGAGCACGGACCCGATGACGATGACGTAACCCACGAGTATTAGCACTGTCGCCTTCCCTGACTGGACATGGCCGTAGATACGGACCGGCAATCTCTAGGAAGGTTAGCGGCCGACAGGCGACGAGCTTGAATGAATCGATACCGCGAACTGGCGTCGATAGCGCGTGCTTATTCCTTGGCTGCGCGCTTTTTCGTCTTCTTGAGCGTCTTGCCGGCCCGCGATGGTGGCTGGCAAATACCGCAGACAAAATCCTGATCGAGGCTATAAGCGCGATTCACGAACTTGCCCTTGCAGCGGTTGCATACCGACAGCATCATCATGTCGCTTTCGAAAAAGCGCACCAGCATCCAGGCCCGGGTCAGGCTGAGTACGGGCTTGCCATCCTCCTGCAACGGCGTCTGCTCGTTGTAGAGACGATAGGCATTCACCACCGCTTCCATGCGGCTGCGTTCCTCGCGGCGCCGCAGATAGCGATAGGTGTTATAGAACAGCGACGAGTGGATATTGGGCAGCCAGGTCACGTACCAGTCGGTCGAGAACGGCAGCATGCCCTTGGGCGGCGAAACGCCGTGAATTTCCTTGTACAGGTTGATCAACCGTCGCCGGCTGATGTCGGTTTCGGTCTGCAGCACCTGAAGACGCGCGCCCAGCTCAATAAGCTCGATGGCCAGGCCGATCTGCTTGGCTTCGTCTATGACGCTTTTGCTGGTCGTGCTCATGCGGCTCGTGGCTACCCTTCGCCGCTACCGCTTTTACGCTCGGCTTCGCGATCAGCTTCACGGCGCGGCTGCTTGCGCCGCGCGGGTACGTCGCCGCTTTCAGCTGCCACCGAATCGCGGCGATCGCCGCCCTCGCGACGTTCACCACCGCGGCGATCGCTTTTGCGCTTGTTCTGCGACGACAACAGAATGCCGGCATGCAAGCGCCGCATGTCGTCGTCGCGCGGTGCGTTGACCAGCGCAAAAAGCTGTTCGGCGCTATCCAACGAGAAATGGCAGAGAAGCTGATTGCAACGAGCGAGTTTGGCCAGATCGGCCACCGGAATCTGGCTGAGCAGATCCGCCATGTCCTCGTCGATTTTCAGCCGGAACATGGCCAGCTCCCGATCGGTATTGATCAGACGCTGCATAAGAATCAGATAGGACAGATTCAGATCGCGAACATCATCGAGTAGATGATCAACACTCATTCATGCCTCCCCGCAGAAGCGCCGTGCTGCACAAAGCGGCCTCTTGAATTGTGGGCGAATCGCCTGTTTGAAACGGCCGTCCTCTACGTGTGCGCCCTGCCTTTTCGCGCCGACCTCGATTATGTACGTGAAACTTTCCACGTTTCAAATGTGAAAACGCACATTTCCCGGTTAAATATTCCCAAACACCATCATCAAAATGCTACAGGGCGCTGCAAAAAGCAAAGACGTACAGCGTCGACCTGTCGCCATTAGGCGACAGCCCATTATTCCATATTGAATTGTGTACTGGTAAGACGAGCACAAAACGGTCGTCTATGACGCGACCTGCGCTGAGTTCTACGCGTTCGCTTCGGCTGCGGTTTCCAGCCGGTATACCCAGGCCAGCAGCTCCGCGACGGCGAGATACAGCTCGGGCGGGATACGATCGTCGAGATCGACGCGCATGAGCAGACGCACCAGTTCGGGCGAACGGTGCACATGCAAACCGTGCTTTTGCGCGCGGTCCATGATGGCCTGGGCGATGTCGCCATAGCCCTTGGCCACGACGCGCGGTGCGTCGTCGTTTTCGCCGTAACGCAGGGCGACGACGCTGGCCCGGTCGTCTTCCACATTGGATCGATCGAGAGCGCTCATGACAGGCCTGCCTCCAGTAGTTCGACGTAGGCACGGGTGAATCCGGCCTGTTCGAAGCGTTCCTTCAATTCACCGGTTGCAGGCGAAACCGCCGCGGCCCCCTGCTCGCTCGATGCATAGGCATAGACCTCGATGCCCCCACCGGCGAGATTGAGCGCGACTTCGATCGTACCCAGCCGGGGCAGATCAAGGCTCAGGCGAGTCGAGAAAGAGGGCTTGTCGTCTGCTTCAGACTTGCGCGCCTGGCCGTCGGTGGCGTCGTCGCCGTTCTCGTGAATCTCCCAGCGCATGTCGACACCCGGCCAAGCCGCGCCATGCCAACGAAACACCGGATTGCTGAGCACGTCGAGCTGCTGACGTACCACCGAGAGCAGACGCTCGTCGACGACATCGCCGCGGCCGTTGTCGCCGCGTGCGTCAGCTGCGCCGCGCTCGAACGCGCCCGGGGCGAGCAGCGCATTGGCCTGGGATTGCGCCGCCACAGCCTGGCGGGCGCCTGGGCCCGACATACGAGCCGAGGAGGAAGCAGACTCACTTGCGGCAGACGCCGGCTGTTTCTGGTTATGCGGTTCCTGAAGCAGTTCCGACAACGGACGCTGGCCTTCGAACCACTTGCTCAGATGCGACTCGTAAAACAGCCCGCTATGTGCGACCTGCTGCCCAAGAATGGAGGCCAGAATCGGCGTGGCCGGCACGCGCGCAGCGCCGAACAGCGCGGCCGCATGGGCCGGCGTGGTATGCGCCACGGGTGCGTCGCGGCGCGCCAGCAATGAAGCGATCAAGCCACCCTCGCGGCTGAGCTGGGCACGGGCGGATTCGCCGCTCGTGTTAGAGGACTGGCCCGGCTCGGGCCGGGCTGCGGGCAGATAACGCCCGCTCTGTGCGATTTCACGCGTAGCCGGCCCGTTGGGCGCGCGCCGCGCCCCCGCGTTGCCGGCCGCGGCGTCCTCGGTCGGCGCGCCGCGACCGCGCAGGCCGTCCGAAGCCGTGCCCGGAGTCGGCCGATCGAAGCCGTCCGTTCTAACGCTGGCCACGGGGTCCACCGGGCCGAGCGGGACATTCGCTCGCGCGCCGGTAAACCGCGCCATGTCCGCACGGCGCCCGAGCACCTGCGGCAACAGCGTATCGAGCATCGGCGTGATCGTGCTCACAGCAGCATCATCGCTTGAACGTTAGAACCGGCACGACCGGCGCTAGCCGATCGCGGCCTTTTCGTAGGCGTTCTTGACCCGCCGCTGCGAGCGCGCCTGACAGATGGCGCCGGACAGTTCGTCCATGCGCTGCTGTAGCCGATCGCGCAGCTCCTGCTCGCTGGCCGCGATCTGGATCAATACGGCACGCTTGGCTTCGCGAAACGCTTCGTTGACGGTCACGTCGTATTCGATGTTCATCAGCGTTTCCACCTGGCAGAGGTGTTCGCTTTTCATCTCGACCAGCTCTTCCCAATCGCCGGCGACGGCGATCTCGATCATGCGCTGGTTGAGCTCGAGCAGCGCGGCGTAGCCGGCGACGATTTCCTGTTGCTGTTGATTCATGGCCTCAAGCCTGCTGTAGCGAAGGGGCGGACTGGACGGCAGCAACCGACGGCATCGACGGGGCGGTGCCGATCTGCTTCCATGCCGAACCGATATCCTCGAGCAGCGTGTCCACGTGCGCGATCTTCGACGCATCGCTATGGATATTGGCACGGATCAAAGTGCGGGTCATATAGTCGTAAAGCGAATCCAGACGCTCGGCGATCTCGCCACCGCGCTCGATATCCAACGCTGCCCGCAGGCCGAGTTCGATGATGTCGATGGCCTTGGACAACGCCTGGCCCTTGCCGGCCGCGTCGTTCTGGGAGATCGCCCACTGCGCACGCCCGAGAGCGCTGCGCGCGCCGTCGAACAGCAGTACGATCAACTGGTGCGGGCTGGCACTCATGGCGTCGGTCTCGACGCCGAGTTTCTTGTATGCACTTGCCGCGCGATTTGCGTAAGAAGCCATGAGCGTTCCTTGCTATTAATGCCTAATCGCTCGATTTGTTGAGCGATGCGAATTGCTGGGTGAGGTAATTGCTGGTCGAGTTGATCGACGCCATGATCGAGTCGAGCTGCACGAACTGCTTTTGATAGCGCGCGATGGTGGAATCGATCGACTCCTGTTCGCGCTCCATGCTTTCTGTGAGATTGTCGATGCGGGTTTTCATGCCGTTGCTGGCCGACTGCAGCAGACCCTGCTCACCTGCGACGGCATCCAGCGTGGATACCAGCACCTTCGACAGACCGCCGCTTTCGTCCTTGCCGGCCAGCAGCTGACCGACATCGGCGAGGTTGTTCGCCAGCGCCTTGTCGAGCTTTTCGTCGTCGATCTTCATGGTGCCGTCGCGCTGCAGGCTGATGCCGATTTCCGCCAGGCTGGAAAAGGCACCGCCGCTGATCGGCGTGTTCAGCGCACCGCGCACTCGCGTTTCCGCGGTACGCGCGGTCGAGTCGCCCAGCAGCACCCCGCTGATCTCTTTCTCGCTGTCGAAGGCGGTGAGCTTGTCCGACAACGTATTGACGCTGTTATAGGCCTTGACGAACTTTTCCAGCGCGGCTTTCACGGAATCCGTGTCGCGGGTGGCGGTCAGCGACTGGGGCTCGCTGGTGGTCTTGCTCAGCGTGAGGGTCACGCCTTCGATGGCTTCCTCGACCCGGTTGGTCTGGCTGACGATCGCAATGCCGTTGACCGAAAGCTTGGCGTCCCGCGCAGCCACGGTCTGGCTCATCGCACCGCTGCCCGCCGTGCTGTCGTAGTTGAGCAGATCGCCCAGCGGGGTGGAACCGTCACCGTTGCTTTCTGCAACGCTCACCGAGATCTGCGAAGCCGTGCCGGTGGTGTTGGACGACAGCACCAGACGGTACGGGGTGCCACTGCCGTCGTTGACGATGGAGGCGTTAATACCGATATCGGCGCCGTTGATCGCGTCGCGGATGCCGGACAGGCTGCTGTCGGCGCCAGCCAGATCGATATCGACCGTTTCGCTGACGTTGCCGGACGCATCGCCCAGCGAAAGCGTAATCGTGCCGCCGCTGCCGATCTTGTCGTCCACACTGGCCTGGCCGGCGCTGACCAACGACTGGCTGCGTGCCAGCTGCTCGACTTCGATGCTATAGCTGCCCGGATCGGCCTTTTCGCTGGCGACCGCCTTGAAGGCATCGCTATCGGTGGTGGTCTTGACCCCTTCGTAGAGGCTTGCCTTGCCCAACGATTCGGCCGCGGTCTGGAAATTGGCCAGCGAGCTCTGAAGCGTGCCGTAGGCGGACAGCTTGGTGTTGTAGCTGCTTGCCTGTCGCTGCAAAGGAACCAAGCGCTGCTGCTCGGAGCTGCGCAGCCCGTCGAGCAACGAGCTCAAATCCAGTCCGGAGCCGATTCCGAGTGACGATGTAACTGCCATGGCGTACCTGCGAATAACACGTGCTCGATACAACGAGCTGGGTTGCAGAGCCTATCGGCGCCGGGCCACGAATCCTTTAACGTATGAGCCGCCTTATGAAACTTTTTTTGCCGCGCCCTACAACGGGGCGACGGCACAAGGGGTTTCAGGGCGTGGTGGACCAGCGCCGGCCGCCTTCGACAGCCTTCTGACCCGCAGGACACTCGACCGTGCGTGTTGAATAGGTCCGCCCGCTTTCGCCCGCGCAGCGGGTGGGCCGATCGGGCTGACCGTCGTAGCCGTCAAGCTGATAGTTGTCCGGCCAGTAGTTAGACGGCCAGTGCTCGGTTTGCGGCTGTAGATAGATATGCACGCCGGCATCGGAATCGCCATGCCCGAAGCCGGGACGCGGCCCATGGCCATGTGCGCTCGTTCGCGGCTGCGAGGTTTGCGGCTGGGCGGGCTGGGCCCATAGCGGCAGCGCGCCCAAAGCGGGCAGCCCCAGGATCAGGGCAGCAGCGCCGGTAGCGATACGATTGAGGCGTTTCATCCTGCGATTAACGGCGGCGCGATTTCATTCTTGAGCCCAGCCGCCGCGACGCGTGTCAGGATTCGTCATCAGCGCGATCGCGCCGAGCGGTCGAATCCTGCTTCTCACGCCATTCTTGCAGGCTTTCACTGCGTTTTTTCGGCCCCGGCGCGAACAAACCCGACAGGGCCCGGCCGACATTGCGATTGAATGCACGCACGTTGTCGTAGATGCCATCCGCGCTGTGCTGCGTGCCGAACCAGCCGGATATGGTGCGATGCGCGGTCTGCAGGCCAACGGTGCCGGTATCGACCACCTGCTCGACGCTTTCCTGGCGGCGACGAAAGCGGTTCCGTGCACTCACCAGCAGCCCGGCATCGCCATAGCCGGCTGCCAGCACGCGAAAGCGTTCCCGGGTGTCGGCGATGGCCATGTTCAGCCGTATCGCGGCGACGATAACGACGACGAAGGCAAGGCTTACCGCAGCGACGACGATCATGAGCCTGTGGGGTGGAAAATATCCAGATGGGCTTCGACACCCTGCGAGGCGAGCTGTTGCTTCATCTCGCGCGCCACGATCTCGTACACCCGTCGTCGGATCATGCGCGGGGCCACGCCCACCAGCGCCGCGCCCCAGCGTGAACGCGCCCGGGCCAGGGTCATGGGGTTGATCACCTCCACGATGATGCGACTGCCGCTGACCTCGGCCAACACCCCGGCGAGCTCCTCGTTGGCGTGTTCGAGATCGTGCGCGAGCTGCGCGATCTGTGCATTGAGCGCATCGAGCCGGCGATAGGCACGCCAGAGCAGATACCCCGTCCCTGCCAGAGCGAGCGCGAATACGATGCTGATACCGACTGCAAGCGTCATGGACCGTGTTCCTGACCGTGCCAATAGTCGATGTCAGTGTGACGCCATCCGTCACGCCATGGCAACTGTCGTGCGCGGCGGCACTCGGTACACTGACCTTATTGCACCCATGGACGCACTCATGACGACATCCCCCGACGCCAGAGATCTCGAAGGCTGCCGTATCGGCGTGCCCGAATCGCGTCAGCTCGACCTGTTCGCCGACATGCTCGAGCGACGCGGCGCGCTGACAGTGCGCTGCCCGCTGGTCGATATCCGCGACACGCCGGACCAGGCGCACGTGACGCGCTGGCTCGACGACGTCATCGACAACGGTCTGGACGAGATGATCTGGCTGACCGGCGAAGGCCTGCGCCGCCTGCGCGACTTCGCCGAACGCGACGGCCAGACGCGACTGACGGCGTTCGTCGACCGGCTGGGTCAGGCGCGCACGATCACGCGCGGGCCCAAGCCCGTACGCGAACTGCGCGCGCTCAAGCTACGCAGCGACGTGGCCGCGACCCAGCCAACCACGGCCGGCGTCATCGAAGCGCTCGCCGATGCCGACCTGGCCGGCCATCGCGTCGGCGTGCAGCTGTATGGCAGCGACCCGAACACCCCGCTGATGGATTTCCTGGGCGACAAACAGGCCCAGGTGAAGGCGGTGGCGCCCTACGTCTATGCCGACGAAACCGAAACGCCGCAGGTTCTGGCGTTCATTGACCGTATCGTGGCGGGCGACATGGATGCGGTGGCATTCACCAGCTCACCCCAGATCAAGCGGCTCTACAAGGTCGCCCGGGCCAACGACCAGGCCGCGGCGCTCACGCGCGCCCTGAACGGGCTCTGCGTGGCGGCGGTCGGTCCGCTCGTGGGCGAACGCCTTGAAGCCGAAGGCGTACAGGTCACGCTCATGCCCGAGAGCAACTATTTCATGAAACCGCTGGTGCGCGCGATGGTGAGCCACTTCAAGCCGGCATGAGCGGGTAAGATCGCGTTTCGCCCACTGCTCAACGCTTCCCATGGCCAAGAAAAGATCCGCCCTGCCCGTTGCCTGTGCCCTCGGCCTGCTTGCGCTACTGCCGTTCGTCGCCGGCCTCTATCACGCTTATAGCGGCTACTCTCTGGACGCACGCACCGCATTGCGCTGGCTGCTGCCGTATCTGGCCACTATCGTGGCCTTCATCGGCGGCGTGCAATGGGGGCGCATGCTCGCCGCAGGACGGGCCTCGGCGCTGGACATGACGTTGGCCGTGTCGCCGGCCATCGTGGCCTGGGGCGCGCTGCTCACTGCCGCCCCCTGGCGCGCCATCCTGCTGATCGCCGCCCTGCTTGCCGCCTGGCTGATCGACGAACACGGCGCGCGGCGCGGCTGGCAGAGTCGCGGTTTCCTGCAGCTGCGTCGGCTGCTCACCCTCGTGGTGACGTTCTGCGTGGTCGCCATCGCCTGGCGCGTCGCCCGTGGCTGACACGCGGCTGCCGCCTCTCGAGATCGCCGAGCATACGCTCGCGGCCGGCGACGGCGGCTGTTGTCTTGTCACCTCGGTACGCGCCGAAGGTGTGGCAACCCGGGCGCCGGTGGTTCTGGTATCCGGCATGTTCACCGGCCGGCGCTTCTGGCTGTCCGAGCGACAGATCGGGCTGGCCGCCTATCTTGCCAGGCGCGGCTACGAGGCATTCATCGTTCAGCGCCGCGGGCTGTCGGATTCGCCGCCCTGCAGCGCCCGCGCCGGGCTGATCGACCACGTCAAATACGATCTGCCCGCGGTACAGGCGCACATCAAACAGCGCTACGCACAGCCGGCGTTCTGGATCGGTCATTCCTTCGGCGGCGTGATGTGCGCGCTTGCCAGCGCCCGCTATCTCGAAGCGCAGGCGATCGCCGGACTGGTGCTATTTGCCAGCCAGTTCGAGGTCGACAAGCGTATGCTCGATTGGCCCGCCAATCGGCTCACCCGTGGCCTGGCCTGGCTGCTGGGGTATTTCCCCGCCCGCGCGGCCGGTCTTGGCCCGGAAAACGAGCCGACCGCAGCGTTGATGGATGCAACCCACTGGGTCGAAACCGGCCGCCGAAACTCCTATCTTCGCGACACGCTCCGGCGTATCGGCCAGCCCGTACTCGCGGTGTCCGGGGCGGCCGATCGTGTCGATCCCAGCGCCGGCTGCCGGCGTTTCATCGATCACTTTTCCAGCGTCGACAAACGCTTCGAGCAGGCGGGCACCGCCACCGGCTACAGCGTCGACTTCGATCACCCCGGTATCGTGGTGAGCAAGCCTGCCCAGGCAGAAATCTGGCCGTTGGTGGCCGACTGGCTGGACCGCCGTGCGGCCATGAAAAAGCCGGCCTGAACACAGGCCGGCTCGATATCATCGCAGCAAATAGCGGCGATTTTAGGCGCCGATCAGGCTCTGGCCGCAGACACGCAGCACGTTGCCCGAAATACCGCCTGCACCCGGCGTCGACAGGAAGGTAATCGCCTCGGCCACATCGCGGGGCGTGCCGCCCTGCGACAGCGACGACAGCCGCCGGCCGCCTTCACGTACGCCAAACGGCATTTCGGCGGTCATGCGGGTTTCGATGAAGCCCGGCGCCACGGCGTTGACGGTCACGCCGCGATCGCGATCGGTGGCGCCGCGGCGTTCGACAAAACCGATCAGTCCGGCCTTGGTGGCACCGTAGTTGGTCTGGCCGCGATTGCCGGCGATACCGCCGATCGAGCACAGACAGATCACGCGACCATATTCGTTGATGACGTTCTCTTCGCCGAGCAGGGCATCGACCTTGATGATTGCCTGCAGGTTGATGCTCATCACCATGTCCCAGTAATGATCGGGCATGTTGGCCAGCGTCTTGTCGCGGGTCACGCCCGCGTTGTGGACAACGATATCCACGCCGCCAAACTTCTCCTTGAAGAAGTCCGCGATCTGGCGCGGCGCGTCATCCGCGGTAATATCCAGCGGCAGCGCGGTACCGCCGAAACCGGCGACGGTTTCCTCGAGCGTTTCCTGATCCTGGGGAATATCCAGGCACACCACGGTCGCGCCTTCGCGCGCCAGGCGCTCTGCGGTCGCCGCGCCAATACCGCGGGCCCCACCGGTAACCAACGCCACCTTGTCCTTTAGCGGCTGGGTGGCGGGCACGGCCTCGGGCATGCGGCCGGCCTTGGTGACCGTCAGCGGCTGGCCATCGACGAACGTGCTGTAGTCCGAAAGCAGGAATCGCAGCGGCGCGGCCACGCGATCCTCGGCACCCGGCTCGACGTAGAGCATGTTCGCGGTCGAACCAAGCTGACCGATTTCCTTGGCCAGCGAGCGCACGAAGCCTTCCACCGCACGGGCCGCCGCGGCCGCGGACACGCTTTCCATCGCCGACGGCAGACTTGAAAGCACCACGATACGGGCGTTGCGCGTGAGCTTGCGCGCCACCGGATGGAAGAAGTCGTAGAGGGCATTCAGTTCGGCGACATCGGCCATGTTCGTGGCATCGAACACCAGCGCGTCGAACTTGTCCTCATCGCCCGGCGTGGGCTTGTCGGCACGCTGTACGTTGGCGCCCGCGGCTTCCAGCGTGGTACCCACACTCGCGATCGCGGCCGCGTTGGCCGTCGCGCCAACCAGAATCTTTTCGTTGTCGAGAAAGCGCTCCTGATATGCGCCTTCGTCCCGCGCGAGTTCGGTGGGCGTGGGCAAGCCCAGCGTCTTGATGACATTGCGAACCGTCGAGTTCGACGACGCACGGACTAGAAAATCACTCATTTGGACTCCTCGATTGGTTGGCGCTGACGCGGCCCATAGCCGGTCATCGTGCACCGCAACATGATTAAGTTTAGGGCACCCGCTTGTCAAAACAAGTCGGTTGCCGCGCAATTTCTGGCAAAAAGGGGCGCGGACGCCCGAGACGGGCGCATTCGAACCCGTTCCCGATTCGTTCAAACCCGCCTGCGTGCAACCCCGGCTTGATGTAGCATCGGATAAAACATCGGTTTTCGAGCGCGCCGACCGCGCCAGCAACGCGCCGGCGCGCGGCACGCGAGGCTTGCACAGACATGAACGGTGACGACGATCGTCTGCCCCTGGATTCGCGCACACAGGCCGTGATCGACGGCCTGCCGCCCGACGAGCGCGAGCACCTGCAGACGTTGATGAAGAATGCGGCCCGCCATCAGCGCACCCTGCTTGAAACCGCGCTCGACGAGGCCGTGGGCATGGTGCCCGCGCCGCTGCGTAAACGCGTACAGAAACTGTTCCTGGGCCCCTCATGAGAAATCTGGCCACCCAGGCTGAACTGGTAAAACTCGCGCGTATTCTGCAAACCGACACCGGCGAACTCGAACATCTGGACTATCTCGAAGCCGAACGGCTGCGTACGCTGCGTGAAGGCATCACCGAAGCGCTGTTCGAAAAGTTTCGGCCGACGTTCACCGGCTTCGCCCGGCTGTCGTCGATCGTGCCGCTGGCCATCAGCGCGCGAATTGCCGAGCGCGTGCTCGGGCCAATCCTGGCCGGGCGTATTGCCGGCGAGATGGCGCCCGACAAAGCCATCGACCTGGCCGCGCGACTGTCCGACAGTTTCCTGGCCGATACCTGCCTGCATATCGACCCGGTACGCGCGCGGCCGATCATTGCCGGGTTTCCGGTGGATCGCGCGATCGCGATCACCCGCCTATTACTGGCGCGTGGCGAAATCATCACCATGAGCCGGTTCGTGGACGTGCTGCCCGAACATACCCTGTTCGCAGCCACCGATGCGATCGAAAACGAGAGCGACCTGCTCGAAATCGGCTTTTTTGTCGAGGACAGCAAACAGCTGGATCGGGTGATCGCGCATCTGGACCGCGACCGCCGCGAGGCCATCGTGGCGGCGGCCGCGAGCGAGCAACTCTGGCCCGAAGTCCTTGCCACACTACTACGCATCGGCGAGCACGCCCGGCTGGCCATGGCCGAGCTGGCCATGGCCCAGAACGCGGCCATACTCGACTCGCTCATCCGCGCGGCTGCCCAGGACGATCTTTGGCCGGCATTGCTCCAGATCGCCGACGAAATGCCCAGCCGGCTCATCGGCACGCTCGCCAGCGAACCGGCCTTTACCGACGCAGCCGTGATCCGCAGCGTAATCGACTCGGTGATCGCCAACGATCTTTGGGCTCGGTTTCGTAATCAGACCACGGCCATGGGCGAAGAGCGCCTCGCCCGCGTGCTGGAAGTGGCCGCCAACGAGCGCAAGCCCTTTCTCTGGGAGCTCGACCGACGCCTTCAGGCCGACGACGCGGACCGCGACGCGCTGACCAACGCGAGCGCCCGACTTTCGGCCGAAACGCGACAGCGTGCGCATGGCGCCTGCGCCGGTGGCCTGCTCGCCGAAGCGCTTGCCGACGCCGGGCGTAGCACCCCCGACAGCTCCACCTGAACCCGCGACCCTGGGGCGCCAGGCCCCTGGCCTGGCGCCGGCCGCAGCCGCTGCGCTCGTCGCCCACATGCGAGCCGCCTGAACGGCCTAGCCGTATTCGGCTTCGACCTTGTCCACTTCGGCGATGTATTCCTGCATCGCCTGTTCGCTGTTCTTGCCTTTCATATCGGCCCAGGCCTGCCATTTATAGCGGGCAATCGGGTTGAGCATGCCGGGTTTCTTGCCCTGGACGTCGCCGTCGGTGGCCTGGCGGTAGAGCGCGTACATCTTGAGCTTGTAGTCGTTCGACGGCTTGAATCCCCCGTCCTCCGGCGCATTGCGCACCTTTTCGACGGCTTCCTGAAAGCGGCTTTCCAGATCAGACATAGAGATTAAGGCTCCTGTTTTCGGATTAATGGGTGGCCGGCTTCAGGCGCGGTGCCAGCCAGTCGTGGATCGCGGCATAGACATCGTCGTGATGCACCAGCGCGAAGTGATTCATGCCGTAGAAAATTCGGCCGTCCTGGTCGCGGGCGTTGAACCGACGGCTGGGGGCATCGGCATGGCCCACCGCGCTCGACACCGGCACCAGCAGATCGCCGAACCAGCGACCCAGCGGGTCGTCGCCGCGGCGCCCCAGGGTCGCGGCAACCAGAAAGTGGCCGACATGATCGGGCGAGGCGAGCGCTTCGGGCGGCGTGGGTCGGGCATGCGTGTCCTGCTGCCAGTCCTCGTCTCGGAGATAGCCCAGACTGAGATCCTTGACCCCGGCGCTGCGAATCTCGCCAAGCGCCGACAGCGGCCGCGTATAAGGCAGCCGCGTGAGCGTATGGGTGAACTGACGGCCCAGACGTTCGAGCGGCGCGCCCAGATGCGGCGAGCCCAGCAGAACCAGGTCGGTCAGCGTATCGACCCAGTCATGGCCGGCCTGCTCGGCATAGTGGCAGGCGCTGCGCGCCACTAACCCGCCCATGCTATGGCCGACGATGGTCAGCCGTTCGATCGCGGTCGGGTAGCTGGCATGCAGTGCCTGCAGCAGCGCCGCGAAATCGCGACCATTCTGGGAAATATGGCGCCCGCTGTTGTAGCGAAGACGTAGCGCCGTATAGCCGAAGTCGCCCGCCAGGCGCTGGCCGAAGTCGTCGCGCCCGGCCTGGCGCCACTGCTGATCGTTCATGCCCAGACCGTGGACCAGAATCACCACGCGTGGACTGGGCTCGGCCAAGGCGGCGCGCAGGCCGGGCACGCTCGGCTCGATGGCGCGCCCGGCTTCATCGACGAGCGTCATGGTGAGCGCAAGCTCATTGTCGCTGCGCTCGAGATAGTCGCCGAACGCCCCGTTGAGCGCGCTGTGCACGCCCAGTGCGAGCCGCTGCGGCATGTCGCGTTTGCGCCCGGGCACCAGCGTTTCGGCCAGCCCGGCCACCTGGCGCACGCCGAAGAAGCTGAGTCGGCCGATATCGCGTACCCGGCCATAGACAAAATCGCTGCCCCGGCCAATCGGCCGCGCCGGCGGGGCCAGTCGGCTCACGGTTCGGGTTACGGCCTGGTGGATACCGTTGACGATATTCACCGAGCCGACGAAGGCGTCGGTTGCCATCGACAGCCCGCCGCGCAGCCAGACACCGCGATCGGCCACGGTGCGTGGTGCCAGGGGTTGATGCGCCACCTCGGTGGCGCGCGATTGTTGCTTTGTCGTCTTCGGATCGGCCATGCGGATCAACCTCGACATTGCCAGGACAACGTACTCAAAAGCTGGCCGAGCGCCAGCAGATGGCCCCCAAGGATGGACTTGCCGGTCACCAGCAGCGATACCGCGATATCGCGATCCGGGTCCGCCCAGCCCAGGATGTTCATGAAGCCCAGGTGACCGTAGGCGCTGCCGGTCATCGGCCCGTACAGGCCGAACGGGTTTACGCCCAGCATCAGGCCTTCGCTGTATCGCATGGGAATCTTGAGCGTATGGTCGTAGCGCAGGCGCACCGCGGGCTTGATCGCGCGGCGAATGGTGTCCGGCTGCATGACCTGACGGCCTTCATAACGACCGCCATCGAGCATCATCTGGTAAAAGCGCGACAGCTCTTCGGCCGTGGAATAGAGATTGCCCGCGGGAACCACCGCGTCCATGAAGTAGTCGCGATTGGAAATATCGACCACTTCTGCAAAATCGGCTGACAACGCTTGGCGGGCCAGCATGGAGATGGGAAAGCGCACCGGCTGACCGGCGACATAGTTCGTGGCCACGCGACCACGCGAGCGACCGTCCAGCCCGTAGGTGAAATAGCGCATCCCCAGCGGCTGACGAAAACGTGTATCCAGATAGTCGGTGAAGGACATACCGGTCACGCGCCGAATGATTTCGGCAAGAATGAAGCCCCCGGTTATGGCGTGGTAGGCCAGACGTTTGCCGCCCTTTTCGG
Organism: uncultured Salinisphaera sp.; assembly: GCF_964012375.1. NCBI lineage: Bacteria > Pseudomonadati > Pseudomonadota > Gammaproteobacteria > Salinisphaerales > Salinisphaeraceae > Salinisphaera > uncultured Salinisphaera sp. The sequence goes on along the minus strand of NZ_CAXGSH010000050.1, from coordinate 7,821 downwards.
CCGGCGCCGCGCAGATCAGTTCGATACACCGTTGCCAGTCGAGCAACGTCTCGGGGCCGTCCGCGGGGTCCACGTCGAACATGGGGAAACCGCCCTGGTGCGAAAGCACCTGGGCGATGGTCGTACGATCCTTGCCGCCGCCGGTGAATTCCGGCAGGTAGTGCGACACCCGATTATCCAGGTCGACACCGCCCTCTTCGGCGAGCTTGTGCATCAGCATGGCGGTAACCGCCTTGCTGGCCGAGAACAGACAGATCGGCGTATCCGGCTCGGCCAAACGCGCATGCGGCCCACGGCTTTCGCCAGGGCCACCGCCCTGTGCATAGCCGATCGATCGGTTCAACACGATCCGGCCGCGCCGGCGCAGACAGAAGGTGGCTGCCGGGTAAGCCCCCGTCCGATAGAGCGCTTCCACGCTCGACCAGATCGAATCGACCGCGCCCGCGGTCAGCCCGACCTGCTGGGGCGCGACTTCGGCGGCGGCATCCACACCCGTGATACGGGCAAGGCTGCCACCGCCGACGTCGACCAGCTTGGCGCCGAGCAAGCTTCGGGTCATGAGGCGATGCGCAGATCCGCTGGCCGGCCCTCTTCGCGCCGCGCCTTTTCAGACAGCGGATTCGCCAGATATTCCTTGCTGAAGTCGTCGGTGAGCAGCACGTCGTAGCGCATCCGATCGTATTCGCGAATCTGCTGAGCCTGATCGGCCGACAGCAGCTGCTTGGCAACCGCACTTTCAAGCTGCTCTTCGACGGTTTCGCCTTCGATCTCGCCATGCTTCACGCCGCGCAGAAACTCGCTGTAGAAGCTGTCGACTTCCTGCAGTTTCTCGAAGGCGTTCATCAGACGACCGGTCGGATCGTTTTCACCGCGGCCAATGTAGAGATCGTAGCTCATGCGCTTACCGAACGGCGTATCCAGCTTCATGTTGAGCATCATGTCGCAAACCGCGGCATTCATGCTATCCGTCGGGCCGGAGAAACGGCGACCGCGCGGCAGGGCGATCAGCTTGAGCACCGGGCGCGCCGCCTTGATCGGGTAGTTGCGCACGAACTCGTGGAAAGCGTTCTCGATCGCGTGCAGGTGATATTCCATCGCCCAGGTCGCATGCACCTTGTCTTCGTCGGTGCCGCCGTTGACCTCAAACCCCTTGAGAGTGGCCGAGGCCATGTACAGATGGCTGAGCACATCGCCCAGGCGCGCCGAGGTCGACTCCTTGAGCTTCAGGGCGCCGCCCAGCGTGCCCATGGACAGGTCGGCACAGAAGGCCAGCGCCGCCGAGAAACGCTCCATGTGGCGATAGTAATCGCTCATGGCGTTGTTGACCGGCGCCTTGGCCAGCCGCGCGCCGGTCATGCCCAGCGTAAAGGCACGCACCGCACGGTTGACCGAATAGCCCAGATGGGAGAACAGCAGACGGTCGAATTCCTGCAGGCCGGCATTGAAGTCCGGATTGTGGGCCGCTTCCATCTCGCTATAAACGTACGGATGGCAGCGGATCGCGCCCTGGCCAAAGACCATGAGGCTGCGCGTCATGATGTTCGCGCCCTCGACGGTAATCGCCACCGGCAGCGCCTGATAGGCCGCGGCCAGATAGTTGCGCGGACCCATGATGATGCCGCGACCGGAATGAATATCCATGGAGTGGGTAATGACCGTGCGCATCATCTCGGTGGAGTGATACTTGATCATCGCCGTGACCACGCTCGGCGTGCAGTGATCCACGCCCGAAGCCGTGAGGTTGCGCACGTTTTCCAGGATATAGGCATAGCCGCCGATCACGCCAAGGCCTTCACGCACGCCCTCGAAATTGCCGATTTCGGTACCGAACTGACGACGAATACGCGAGTAGGCGGCGGTGATGCCGTACATGCCCTTGCCCGTAGCCGTGGACAGCGCCGGCAGCGAGATACCGCGACCGGCCGACAGGCATTCGACGAGCATGCGCCAGCCCTTGCCGGCCTTGTCGGGACCGCCGATGATCGAATCGATCGGCACGAACACGTCTTCGCCCTGGATCGGGCCGTTCATGAACGTTGCACCCGGGAAGTGGCGACGACCGATCTTCACGCCCGGCGTATCGGTGGCCAGCAGCGCACAGGTAATACCGTAATCGACCGTGTCCGGATCGCCCAGAAGGCCGTCCGGATCCTTGAGCTTGAAGGCCAGGCCCATCATCGTGGCAACCGGTGCGAGGGTGATATAGCGCTTGTTGAAGCTCAGCGACAGGCCCAGCACCTCTTCGCCGTCGACGGTGCGCTTACACACGATGCCGGTATCCGGCATCTTGGTGGCATCGGAACCGACTTCCACGCCGGTCAGCGCGAAGCAGGGCAGCTCCTTGCCGGAGGCCAGGCCTGGCAGCCATTTCTCCTGCTGTTCCTTGGTGCCGTAGTGGGTGAGCAGCTCACCCGGGCCGAGCGAGTTCGGCACCATGACCGTCACCGCCGCGGTCAGCGAACGGGTCGCGATCTTGGCCACCACACAGGACTGGCCGTAGGCCGAGAAGCCCAGGCCACCATGCTTCTTGGGAATGAGCATGGCAAAAAAGCCGTTGTTGCGGATATAGTCCCAGACGTCCTCGGGCAGGTCCTTGAGCTCGAAGTTGACCTGCCAGTCGTCGATCATCGCGCACAGCTGCTCGGTCTCATTGTCGAGAAACGACTGCTCCTCGGCGGTCAGCTTGGTGAGTTCGAAATCGTGCAGCTGTTTCCAGTCCGGACGGCCGCGAAACATCTCGGCTTCCCACCAGACGTCGCCAGCTTCAAGGGCTTCCTTCTCGGTCGGCCCCATTTCCGGAAGGATTTTGCGGAACACACCGTAGAGGCGCTTGGTCATCAGCGCGCGGCGCACCGGCACGGCATTGAAGATGGCCAACGGCACGCCGACCACTACGGCCGCTACGGCCACGCCGATCGGCCCGAGCACACCGGTTGCCCACAGCGCCGCAACGGCTACCACGGTCACCGCGCTGAATACCGCGAGCGACACGCCACGGTAGAGCAATGTCCAATACAGGCCAACGAGTACTAATGCGACAATGAGTGCTGTCATGACTATGGCTTCCATCTTGAACGGGTTGTCATCACCACTTATGCCCCTATCTCACTCAGGCAGCGCAGCGAATCCCGTTTTCGAAAAAGAATTGTTTTCAGATCATAGCAAGACGACTCGGCTCGTCAAGCAGGCTCAAGCACGTGAAAGAAACAGATCCAAAATCTTCCAGTCGTAAGCCGCGCCGGCGCGGCTATCGTGGGCTCAGCGCAGAGCAGCTCAGAACACAGCGCTATCAGCGACTTATAGCCGCTGGCACCGATTTGTTCGGGGAGCGCGGCTATGCAGCCACGCCGATCGAGGCCGTGTGTTCGCATGCCAAGGTATCGACGCGCCATTTCTACGAACAGTTCGAAGGCCGCGAATCGATCCTGCACGCCGTCCACGCCGAACTGGTCCAGCGAATGGATCAGATCGTACGAACATCGCTCACGGAAACGCGCACCCCCCTAACCCAGCGGGTGGCCGACACCATCGAAGCCGCGGTGTATTTTCTGCTCGACGACCCGCGTCGCGGCCGCATTATCTGTATCGAGGCCGTAGGCGTATCCGAAGTCATGGAGAAAAAGCGCCGTGAAACGACCCACCAGCTGGCCGAGATCATCCGCCGCTATGCCGAGCTGATGGCCGAGAACGGCGTGATTCCGGCACGCGATTACCACCTGCCGTCGGTGGCGCTGGTGGGTATGTTCAACGAGCTGATCGCGGAATGGCTGACCGAGAACACGGGTCTGAGTGCGGCCGAGATGGCGCGCGAAGCCAAGATTCTGTTCCGGGCGATGATCTTCGGGGCCCAGCATTACGAAGCCACCCAGTCCGGCGACGACGATTTCGATACCGCCGCCTCCAGCTCCGCCGGCTGAATCCCGCCAGCCCCCGCTAAGCGAGGGCCGGCGCGCAGTCTGGCCCGTGCTCGCCGCTAGCGGGTGGCGTCATGAGATATGACGTCGCATTGCCCGGGCCGGGCGTGTCAGGCAAGGCGCGGGGCGCCGAGCGTGGCAGGCCCACGGTCAAGGCCCGCCAGCAGCATGGCGCGTCCGGCGCGCGCAACCCCCCAACGAATAACGATCGGTCGGCGGCCAAGCCGCGGCAACCCTGCGCCATGGTCGATTTTCAAGGGCTCGCTTGCGTGGAACGACCACGCGCCGCTCGCAATGCCTTGTCTTGCCGCGGCCTGGCCGCCGATGCGCCGCCTTATCCTATGACGACACGCCCTAGAGCTGGATATCGCCGTCGGCCAACGCGTCGCGGGTGGCGTCGTCGATCGGCTCGTAGCGATCAGCGCCGCCCTTGAGCATGTAAACGGGCTCGTCACCCTCGGGGCTATAAGCCTGCTTCTTCAGATCGACCTTGCGATATTTCATGGTGCCGGTGACTTCCTGCTCCGGACGCAGGCGGATGAACACGGGCACCGCGTAGTCGGGTAGCTGGTCGCGCAGATGGCTGACCAGCGCGCCCCAGTCGATATCCTCGAGATCGCGTACCGGCGTAATCGCGGCCATGCCGGCACGGCCGTCGCTATGCGGCACCTCCACCCCGTAGACCACCGATTCCTCGATCTGGCTGAAGGCGTTAAGCGCATTCTCGACCTGGGTGGTCGCCACGTTTTCGCCCTTCCAGCGGAAGGTATCCCCCAGGCGATCGACGAAGGCGATATGCCGCATGCCCTGCCGGCGCACGAGATCGCCGGTGTTGAAATAGCAGTCGTCCTGTTTGAAAACACCGCGGAAGAGTTTCTTCTCGCTGGCTTCCGGGTCGGTATAGCCTTCGAAGGGCGCGAAATCGGTCACCTTGTTGAGCAACAGACCCGTTTCGCCCTTCTTGACCTCTTTCATGCGGCCGTTGCTGTCGGTGACCGGCTCCTCGGTTTCCGAGTCGTATTCCACCACGGCGAACGGCAGCGGACAAAAGCCGGCCGTACGATCCATGTTGAAACCGTTGACGAAGATCAGGTTGCCCTCACTGGCACCGTAGAACTCGCACACCCGTTCGATGCCGAAGCGTGCCTTGAACTCGTCCCAGATATCCGGCCGCAGGCCATTGCCGATGACCGCCCGAATGGCGTGGTTGCGATCGTTTTCATGCGGCTCGGCCTGCAACAGGTAGCGACATAGCTCGCCGATATAGCAGAACACCGTCGCCTTGTGATGACGCACGTCCGGCCAGAAATTGCTGACGCTGAACTTGGGGGCGAGCGCGAACGTCGCGCCGGCACACAGCACCGACGACCAGGACACGGTCAGCGCATTGTTGTGATAAAGCGGCAGCGGGCAGTAAAACCGGTCTTCCGGGGTCAGTCGCAGCCCCGCCATGCCCAGGCCCGCACCGCCGCGCAGCCAGCGTACGTGGCTCATGCGCGATGCCTTGGGCATGCCGGTGGTACCCGACGTGAAGATATAGAAGCAGGTGTCCTTGGACGACACCTCGGCGGCATCGTCGAGATTGCCGGTCGGTTGGTTGGCGGCCTCGGCAACGAAATCGGTCCAGCCCTCGGGCGCCGGCTCGGTGGCTGCCCGGCTGCTGCTGGGCACCAGCCATAGCGGGCTAAGGTCGGCGATGCCGGACTCGCCGCGTATTTCGTCGAAGGCTTCGAAAAGTTCGTCGCCCACGAGCATGGCCTTCGGCTTGACCGTGCTCAGGCTATGCGCGAGCACGTCGCCACGCTGTTTGGTGTTACACATCGCCGCGGCCGCGCCGAGCTTGGCCAGCGCCGCCACGATGAAAAGGGTTTCCGGCCGGTTGTCCAGCAACACCCCCACCACGTCGCCTTTTTCTATGCCGCCGGCCTTGAGAGTGCGCGCATAGCGGTTCGCGTTGGCGTTGAGCTGGGCATAGGTGTAGCGCTCGTTCTCGAACGTGATTGCGTCATGCTGGGGGCTGCGTCCGGCATGACCTTCGATCAGCGTCGCGATGGTGATGTTGTCGCGGAACCTGGACTTGAGTAAAAGGCCCGCGCCCATGAGCAGCCGGTCGACCCCGCTGAGTTTGTCGGCGGTGGGTTTCAACACATCCCAGACACTCAGCGTGTCGCGCTCGGATTCACTCATCGACCGGTCTCCTCGTGGGGTCAGGTTTCTGTATGTAGAAACGATATATTTTCGGCTTTATCAGCTTAACAGCACGACGCGCACTCGGGCAGAGCCCTACGCGCTAGCCACCGCCGGCCGACGGGCGTGCGGACGCCGGATCCAGCGGTCTGCAGTCCTGCCACAGGGCCTTGCCATAGTCGCTCATGTGGACGCTAAAGCGTTGAAGCCGCGGATAAAGCCGCATGTCGCGACGAACCCGATCCATGGTGTTTCGTAGCTGGGTGTCGGCCATGAGCAGCTCGTACTGATCCGCCAGGCGGTCGTCTTCGGGGCCGGCTTCGAACACGCCCAGCGCGAGCAGTTCGCTCATGTATTGCGGCACGTAGTCGCGCAGCAGCACGCCGGCATCGCGTCCGAGCGAGCTGGCGTTGGACAGCACCACCACGCTCACCGGCCCGGCCGGCAGTCGCCCGGCGGCGATATGGCATAGCGGCGCGATTTCGCGATCGGCCAGCAGCGCCATCATCGCGACCTGATCCGGGACGAGCCGGGCCAGGGTCTGGCGATACATCCATACCCGGGCCGCTTCGGGATCGATACCGCGCGACTGCGCGATCAGCCGCGCCATCATGTCGCGCGGGGCCGGGCCCTCTACCGTTGCAGCGCGCGTGCGCGCACTGGTATCCACGCCGTCGTCGGACATTGCGTCCAGGCGCTGCTTGAGTTCGGCCATGGCCCAGCTTTCGGCATCCTGAAAGCGGCGCACCGCAGAACCGGCAACCGGCCATTCCTCGGCAGCGCGTGCGGCCTGGCGCAAAAACTGGAACGCTCGCGGCGTTCGCACCGTCAGATTCTTTCTGCCCGCCATCGTCTATCTCCAAATCGAGACGGCCGCGCTGTGCACGGTCCGTGTTGCCGACCTCATCCCAGGCCGGTCATGCTGCCAAAACGTTCCATGAAAACGCTCGAGAAGAGCACGATCAACTGGAACCAGCCCACGGCCAGACCCAGGGCTGCGCCCACCGCAATCAGTATCCACTCGTCTTCCTCGAACGCGGGCCGCAGCATGCCTTCGAACTGGCGCGGCGTGAGGCTTTGCAAACGCGTGACCAGCGTTTCCCGTATCGCCATGGCGTCTTCGGCATAGCCGGTCATATGCGATAGCGTCTGCGGCATGCGAGCCACCACCTCGGCCACGGCGTCGGCCTTGATCTGCTCGTATTCGTCGCTGCCCCAGGTCCAGTTCACGAACGGGCGGGCCATGCTCGCACTGGAGTCGATCGCACGCTGCACCTCGGTCTGGACCAGCGCGAACAGTTTATCGGCATAGGGGCCGGTCAGAATCTCTTCAAGAATATTGGCCGGGGTGAGAATCTGCGTGGCCACGAGGTTGCCGTAGTCCGCGGCGACCTCCTGTTGTCGCTTGAAGAACAAGCCCTGAATCGTGAAGCCAAAAATACGAAAGCCGCGCTTGGGATTGAAGATCATCTTCAAGGCCAGCCAGTTGGTGGCCCAGCCCACGAACAGTCCGAACAACGGCAGCAGCCACCAGGCCTGGAAGAACACCCAGATCAGCATCTGGATCAGGCCGAAGGCAAACCCGAAGTAGGCGCCGGAACGGCCGATGAATACGAATTCGTTGCGACCGGTTTCCAGAAAGATCCGGTTGAGCAGATTCTTTTCGCGCACCAGCACGCGGGTGATCATGCCCTTGAGATCGAACATGTAGCGCACGTTG
>NZ_CAXGSH010000049.1:0-28052 GCF_964012375.1 uncultured Salinisphaera sp. | reverse complement strand
TGGTCATGCCCAGATCGGGCAGGCCGTAGGACCAGTTGGCCACGCCGCCGCCGGATAGATAGATCGCCTTGAAGCCGCTGTGTTCGGCCAGCATCGCGGCATAGGCGTTGATGGCCCCCACGATCTGGAGCGGGTGTTCGGTTTCGAGCGCGGAAAGAAAGCGTTGGGCTGCGGACATGATGCTCTAACGGTCGGATTGAATGACGGGCGTCAGCTTAACGCAAGCCCGGCCCATCGCGGTGCCCGAGCGTTACCGAGAACGGCATCGAACCGGCGGCCGAACGCCGTCCGGCCGCCATGCACGCCCCGGGTCAGACCAGCCAGCGCGTAGCGAACTTGATGAACCAGCGCGTAAACCCCTTGTAGGGCGGCAGGAACAAAAAGCTCAGCGAGAAGCGCTCGCGGACCACTGCCCGCTCGTGGCTGAATGCCTTGAAGCCGTAGTGACCGTGGGAATTGCCCAGCCCCGAATTGTTGACCCCGCCAAACGGCAGGTTGGCGTGCAGAAACTGCACCATCGAATGGTTCACGCAGGAGCCGCCCGCGCTGGTGTTGGACAGCACCTTGTCGATGAAGTCGTTGTCGCGTGCAAAGACGTACAGCGCCAGCGGTTTGGGCTGGGCGTTGATTTCGTCGATCACGCGGTCGCTGTCGGTGAAGGGCACGATCGGCAGGATGGGGCCGAAGATCTCCTCTGAAAGCACGCGCGATTCGCGGTCGACCTCGGTCAGCAGGGTGGGGGCGATATAGTTGTCGTTGTTGGCTTCCACGCCGCCCATGGACACGCGCGCGCCGCGCTCGGTGGCGTCGTCGATGAGGCTTTTCACGCGCGCATAGTGCTTGTCGTTGACGATCCGGCAGTAATCGGCGTTCGATGCCATCTGTGCCTGATCGCCGTAGAGCTTGGTCATGGCCTTGCGCATGGCCTCGACGAAGCTGTCCAGAATATCGGTATGGACATACATGTAGTCCGGCGCGATACAGGTCTGGCCGTTGTTGGCGAACTTGCCCCAGGCCAGGTTCTTCGCCGACTTGTCGATATCCGCGGTCTTGTCCACGATCACCGGCGACTTGCCGCCCAGTTCCAGGGTCACCGAGGTGAGGTGTTCGGCCGCGGCGCGCATCACGATCTTGCCGACCGCCGGCGAGCCGGTGAAGAAGATATGGTCGAAATGCAGCCCCAGCAGGTGCTGTGACGTTTGTACCGCGCCCTGCACCACCGTGACTTCATCCTCGTCGAAGAGATCGGACACGATGTCGTCCATGAGCTGGGCGCAGTGCGGGGTCATCTCCGACGGTTTGAGGATGACCGTATTGCCGGCTGCGATCGCCGAGATCAACGGCCCGAAACTCAGGTTGATGGGGTAGTTCCAGGGCGAGATGATCAGGCATACGCCCTTGGGTTCGTTTCGCACCTCGGCCGAGGTGCCGAACATCAGCAGCGTGGGCCGCTTGCGTTCGGGCTTCATCCAGCCCTTGAGATGACGAATTGCATGGTTGGCTTCCATGACTACCGGCAGGATCTCGGTGATATCGACTTCCGGCGCGGGCTTTGCGAAGTCCGCATGACAGGCCTTGTAGATCTGTTCGCTGCGATCGAACATGGCCTGGCGCAGGCGCTTGATCTTTTCGATGCGTTCGGCCGCCGTGGATGTGCGCAGCGACAGCGCCTTGACCTGCTGGGCCGCAAACAGCCGTTCGGTGCGGCCGTGGTCGGCCTCCGCGGGCGCGGCAGCAGCAATATTCTCTACGGCGGTACTCATGTGAATTCTCCTGTCTCGACGCCCCGGATACCGAAGCGTTGCTCGCATTATTCGAATGTTATGTCAGGTTCTTGTCATGGCGGCCAGTGCAAGCGCTCAAGATTCCGTCGCCATGTCCAGGCGTCGGGCCGCGCGCTTGGCCAGCTCGGGCGCCCGCGCATGGGCCTGGAAGAAAATGTGCGCGAGTACGCGGACCACGCGTCGATGATCGCGGGTGCTGCGATGGCCCAGCGGCAGCACGATCGCCTCGATAAGTGAAATGAAGGCCCGTGCCATGTCGTGCGTCGAGCCTTCCACGCTCAGGGCCTGGCTCGCGCGGGCTTCGTCGAGCAGCTGTTCGATCGCTTCGGACGCCTGGGCCTCGAAGGCCTCCTGTACGGCAATGGCGGCCTCGACGTCGGCGGTGCTGGGCTTGAGCCAGTAGCCGGCGATGCCCTCGGCCAGGCGCGGGTCTTCTACCAGGTGTTCCAGGCCCGCGAACATCGCGAATATCTGTTCCACCGGATCGGTTTCGTCGGCCACCGCGTCGAATACGTGCGCCTCGAAGATGCCGATCAGGCGCTGCATGGCGTCGGCATAGAGCGTCTGCTTGCTGTCGAAGTGCCAGTACAGGGCAGCTTTGGTCACCCCGGCTTCATGCGCCATACGCGTCATCGACACGCCGTCGTAGCCAAAGCGGCCGAACGCGCGAAAGGCCGCATCGCAGATGCGCTTGCGCGTTTGCCCCGGGTCCGTGTCTACCGGTTGTGCCATGTTTTTTCGTCGCTGACGAACCAAAACACGACGTTAGCACAGGCTATTGACTAACCGGTCGATTAATTAATAGAGTTACAGCGAGCAATGTAATAAACCGATCGGTAGGGTGCAAGCGCGTCGCCGGTCGTGTCCATGCCGTTAAAGCGAGGAGATCGCATGAATACAATGACAATGGCCGAAGCGCGGGCCCACGACCGCAAGCGCTGGCTGTGGCCCATGGGCTTCGGCATCATCATCATCGTGGCCGCTCTGGCGCTCACCGGCTGGCTGACGGGCCAGACCTGGCTGATCTTTGCCGGGCCAATCGTGGTCTACGGCGTGGTGCCGGTGCTCGACCTGCTGATCGGCAAGGACAGCACCAATCCGCCCGAGCGGGTGCTCGATATCCTCGAGGACGACCCGTTCTACCGCTACTCGACCTATATCTACGTGGTCGTTCAGCTCATTCTGTTCGTGGCCGTCTGTGCCATCGTCGGCACCCAGGATCTGACCTTCTGGCAGTGGCTGGGCTTTGTCAGCACCATCGGCATGCTCTCCGGTGTGTCCATCAACACCGCCCACGAACTGGGCCACAAGAACACGGCCATCGAAAGCTGGCTGGCCAAGATCGCGCTTGCGCCGGTGGCCTACGGGCATTTCTATACCGAGCACAATCGCGGCCATCACAAGAACGTGGCCACGCCGCACGACCCGGCCAGTGCCCGCATGGGCGAGCCGTTCTGGCGTTTTCTCGTGCGTACCGCCGGCGGCAGCGCGCGCTCGGCGCTCGACATCGAGAAGACGCGCATGGCACGCAAGAACCGCAGCTTCTGGAGCGTGCATAACGAAGTGCTGCAATCCTGGGCCATGACCGTCGTGCTCTGGGGCGCGCTGATGTTCGCCTTCGGTATCGAGCTGCTGCCGTTTCTGGTGCTCCAGGCGCTGATCGGTGCCTCGCTGCTGGAAGCGGTGAACTACGCCGAGCACTACGGCCTGCTGCGCAAGAAGCTCGACAGCGGTCGCTATGAGCGTTGTCAGCCGGAGCATTCCTGGAACAACGACCACATCGTGACCAACATCTTCCTGTTCCACCTGCAGCGCCATTCCGATCACCACGCGCATCCGACCCGGCGCTACCAGTCGCTGCGTCATTTCGACGAAGCGCCCCAGCTGCCCACCGGCTATGCCGGCATGATCGTGCTGGCCTATTTCCCGCCGCTCTGGTATCGCGTCATGGACAAGCGTGTCGTGGCCCACTATGACGGCGACCTGCGCCGCGCCAACCTGCAGCCGGGCAAACGCGAGCGTTTGCTGGCCAAGTACCCGCCGCCGGCCACGTCGGCCGATGCGTCTGCCTAGCGCGATCGCTGCGTAATCAAGCAATCGCCGTCGTACGGCGGTTTTGGTAGCCTTGAATTCCACCGAACGGGCGCCGTTGCCACGGCGCCCGAATTTGCTCCAGCGAAATAATTCATAAAGGACGTTAGATGAAGAAATGGCAATGCATCGTCTGTGGTTTCGAGTACGACGAAGCCGAAGGCATGCCGGACGAGGGCATCGAGCCGGGCACCAAGTGGGACGACATCCCCGACGACTGGACCTGCCCCGACTGTGGTGCGCCCAAGGACGATTTCGAAATGATGGAAGTCGACTGATCACAGCCCTGGTTCGGCACGCATGGGCCGCAGCGCGGCCCGCTATTTGATCGCAAACGAGAGCTCGCATGGATCCGATCATCATCGTCGGCACCGGCCTGGCCGGCTACGGCACGGCCCGGGAATTTCGCAAGCACGACAAGGAGCGTCCGCTGGTGCTGATCACCCGCGACGACGGCGCCAGCTACTACAAGCCCGATCTGTCGGAAGCCCACGCCAAGAACGCCACGCCCGACGATCTGGTCAAGAAAGACGTCGACGCCATGGCCGAAGAGCTCGACGCGACCATCCATACCCATCGCCAGGTCGAATCCATCGACCGCGATAACCGCCAGATCGTGCTCAACGGCGATACGCTGACCTACCACAAGCTGGTGCTGGCCTTCGGCGCCGAGCCCATCGTGCTCAAGCTCGCGGGTGATGCCACCCAGGCCGTTCACAAGGTCAACAACCTGTTCGACTACCGCGGCTTTCGCTCGAACCTGGGCGATGCCAAGCATGTGGCGATTCTTGGTGCCGGCCTGATCGGCTGCGAGTTTGCCAACGATCTGGTCGAAGCCGGCTACGAGGTATCGATTGCCGACCCGGCCGACTGGCCGTTGTCGCAGCTGCTGCCCAAGGCCTGTGGTCAGGCCGTCGAGCGCGGCCTGGCAAAAGCCGGTGTGCACTGGCATCTGGGCCATGCCGCCACCGGCGTGCACCACAGCAACAAACAGCTGCAGATCCTGCTCGACAACGACGAAAGCATCCATGCCGATGCGGTGCTGTCGGCGGTCGGCCTGCGTGCCGGTATCGACCTGGCCGAAAAGGCCGGGCTCAAGATCGACAAGGGCATCGTCGTGGACCGCACCCTGGTGACCAGCGATCCCAACATCTATGCGCTCGGCGACTGTGCTGAGGTCGATGGCCAGTGGCGGCCCTATGTCGGCCCGCTCATGCAGTGTGCGCGCACGCTCGGCAAGACCCTGGCCGGCGGCGACGGCGAAACGGCCGGGCGGGTCAAGTACCCGACGCTGCCCATCATCGTGAAGACCCACGTCTGCCCGGTGGTGGTCATGCCGCCGGTGGAAAGCGGCGGCCAATGGGAAATCGACGGCGAGATGCCCGACTTCGAAGCCCGCTGCGTGAACGAAGACGGCAAGCTCATCGGCTTCGCGCTCACCGGCGAGGCCACCAACAAGCGTCGCGACTACATCAAGGAAGCGCCGCCGCTGATGGAATAGGCGATGAGCGCCTGGCGGCCCATCGGCGACGCGCCCGGCACGGGTGAACTCGAGCCGCACGGGCCGCCCGAGCCGCTCTTTTTGGCCGATTGGCTGGATCGCCAGCTTTCCGGCCGCGACGCGAAGGGGCGCCCCATACGAAAGATTCAGCGAATACCGTTCCACGGCGAGTGGGTGCCGATTGTTCTGAGCTTCGCGCTTCTCTTTGTTCTGGGGTTGCCGTATCGCTGGCTTGCGCGAATTGAGTTCATCGAAGTAGATCCGGCGCGGGCGACATTACAGCTTTGGTATCTACTGATTGCACTCGCGATGGGGCTGCGTATTGGCTGGGTGCGACGGCTGCTTTTTGAATTGGAAGTGCGCCGCGACGAGCGGCGACGGACATGGCATCGGCTAATGGAACGCAAGCTCGTTCGGAATTATTGTGGATACCGCAAGTACGTGAAACGCCGGTTGAATCTGTTCGGCGCGGTTATTTTAGCGGGCGTAGGGCTCGGCTTTTTTCGCCTTCACTGGTCTGCGTTCATCGCAGACATGACATATATCCGGACTGGTGTCGTCGGCCCGAGTCTTGACGGCTTCCCCGCTGCGGTTGGCAAACCAGATGTTTTGTTTGCGGTGCTTGTCGTATACGGGGCTGACTGGATCGTGTTCCTCACGCACCTGTTCTTGCGCAAACCGACCGTTTAGCGCGCCTTCAAACGTCGACGTTTTGTTTCAGCTCGTTGCTGCCCGGCTAGTGTTTTTACGCGCCTGTCGTTCTCCATGTCGAGACATGCTCTGGGTCTATTGCAGAGAATGTGCAGCTCATGAAACACGGCACTGTATTCAGGAGTAACCGCAGCCACCGGGTGAGTCGGCCGAAGGTCGCGCCCGGCGCCGAGGCGTGGAGAAGCGGGTTCGAGCAGCGCGGCGTCAGTGACGATTTCATGCGCCAGCGCGGCCAGCCGGCCGGACGGAAATAAGACGCCCCGGCTATGCTGCGTTCCGGGCGCCGCGCTTTGCGAGCGCTGCCAGCCGCGCCCCTGCCAGGCGTGCGCCCTTGATGTTGCCCGCCATCGGCCCAAGCTGAAGGCTGGCCGGGCGGCCGACCAGGTGCAGGCCGGGCGCGGCTTCCAGATCGTCGTTGATGAACACGTGGCCGTCGCTATCGCAGCGCAGCTCGAGCGCGTCGAGGGTATGGCCGAGCAGGCTGTCAGGGCGGGCGTGGTTTTCGAAGCCGGTGGCAAGAATCACGCGATCGGCATCGATACGCCGGCCGTCCGCCAAGAGCAGGCCGTTCGTATCCGTCGATTCGACGTCGCCACGTCGCCAGGCGATATCGCCGGCTGCCAGCGCGGCCGTGATACGCGCGAAGATATCGGGCGGCAGGGTGCCGGGCTGGCGGGCCTCGGCAAGCACGGCGGTCCGCGTCTCGATTGGTGTATGGGCAAACGGGGCCAGGCAGCGCGGGCCGGCATAGCAGGGGTCGCTATCGAAATCGGCCCGCCGCGGCGGCGTACGCGTGACCCAGCACACCGTGTGCCCGAGTTCCTGCAGCCGTAGTGCGAGCTGTGCGCCGGTGATGCCGCCGCCGACCACGGCGGGCCGTGCCGACGCGTATCGGTCGATCGCGAAACCGGCGTCGTAGACGTGCTCGCAGTCCGCCGCCCCCATGGGCCGGTAGGGCGCGTTGGGCCCCAGCGCCAATACCAGCCGCCGCGTATCGTAGGTTTGGCCGTTCGTGGCGTGGACACGCCAGCCCTGGGGCATACGTTCGATGCGCTGGCCGCGCGTTGCGATACGCGCGGGCCCGGCCAGGGCGTGACGGGCATGGGTTTCGAACAGCGCCCGCGAAGGCCGGCGGTAGTAGCCGAGTTCGTGGCCGCTGTCGAAGCCGTTTGCCGCTGCGAACGCACGCAGGGCATCGGCGCGCCGGCCCAGGTGATGGGCGTTGGAAGAGCGCAGATAGGTCATGCCGCAGGCATCGGCCCGGCGTTGCCAGTCCGCCATGGCGGGGCGGTCGTCGAGCACCGCGAGCCGTGCCGCGGGTCCGGCCGCGGTGATCGCTTGCGCCGCGAACGCGCCGTGCAGGCCGCCGCCGATGATCAGCCAGTCGTACATCGCCCGGTCTCAGTTGCGCCCGAAGCAGGCGCAGCCCGCGAAGGCGGACAAAGGCAGCGAACCGTCAGGCATAACGCGGGCCGAACATAATGATTGCCATACCCAACAGGCACACAACGACCCCGACGAAATCGGTGGCCGTGGGTCGCACTGAATCTACCGCCCATAACCACGCCAACGCGACGCTGATGTATACACCGCCATATGCCGCGTAAACGCGCCCGGCTGCTTGAGGATGCAACGTCAACAACCAGGCGAAAGCAGCAAGGCTGAACGCAGCAGGCACGAGTAGCCAGGCCGTATGCCCCTGCTTGAGCCAGAGATACGGCAGGTAGCAACCGATTATCTCGGCAAGCGCCGTCAATACGAAAACGCCAAACGTCTTCACGATTTCCATAAACCCTCGGCTGTGCCCCACCGCGCGGGCGAGCGGGCTAACCGAGCTTGCGCAGCTGGCGGGCGGTGAGCAGCCAGCGCAGCGTGCCGGTGCCGCCGTCCGGCGGGCCGGGGAATTCCAGCAGGGCGGCGCCCGCTTTCTTGAAGGCCATCAGCCGGTCGCGCCGGCGGGTCAGGCTCCAGGACACCCAGGTGGCCAGGTCTGGCTCGTGGCCCACCAGTACCAGCCGGCGATCGCCGAAATGGGTATGCAGGTATTCATCGAGCGCGGCCATATCCACCGGCGGGGCCAGGACGTTGGCTTCCTCGATGGTGGCATCGTCCAGATAGCCGGACAGAATCTCGGCGGTCTGCACCGCGCGCACGAGCGGGCTGGTGACGATGTCGTCCACGGCCAGGTCCTTGAGCGCAGCGCGCAGGCCGGCCGCGGCCGCGCGGGTACGGCGCATGCCTTCCGGCGTGAGCGGGCGCTCTTCGTCGGACAGGCCCATGCCGTGGGCCTTGTCCGCATCGAGCGCGATGCCGTGACGTATGACGATGATATCCATGGGCCTATTGTCACCTGTGAATGCCGGTGCTGCCACTGCGGGCAGGCATTACCGGACGGTTTTGACTATCGAAAAACGCGATGTGGCAAAAAATTTTTATCGTGTCGGTTTTCGTGGGTCTCCTCGGGGCCGCTCGCCGCTGAAAACGCTTGTACGCCAAGTCTTTTACAGAACGGTCACAAGATCTGTGCAAATTTGGCGCAGCGTGGCGGGCAAGGCAACAACGTGCCCCTGCCACCCAAGTGAGCCGTTGGCTGGCCAGCCAGTAACCACTGCCCCAATGCCTTGCGCCATGCGCGTTTGGGCGGTTTGTGCCCGGGTTTATCCACAGTGTTGTCCACCTCTTGTGCACCGGCCGACCACAACATATAGTTCTAGGGGCGGCGAAAAGGGGTGCTTGACCACAGTATCTAGTGGGGTAGAGTTCGCTGCCAGAACGTTGTCCCCAGCGCGGCACGGCGTTTATCGGTTTCGTTTTATCGCAGCGTCGTTCTCCCGGCGCGGCAGATTTCAAGAGGCATAGCCATGGAGCACACACAGGTTTCCGATCGCGCGAATGCGCGCAGCGAACAGCCGGCAGCGGCCGATTCGTACGGCGCCAGCATCGAGGCGACGGCGCCGGGCAACTACAAGGTCATCCGCCGTAATGGCAAGGTCACCCCGTTCGATGCCTCCAAGATCGAGCTGGCCGTAACCAAGGCCTTCATCGATGTCGAAGGCCAGCAGGGCGCGGCCTCCTCGCGTATCCGTGAAACCGTCAAGCACATCACCGAACAGGTCGTGCAGGGCGTGACCCGCAGTCTGCCCGGCGGCGGCGCGGTGCATATCGAGGATATTCAGGACTACGTCGAGCTCGCGCTCATGCGCAGCGGCGAGCACAAGGTCGCGCGTTCCTACGTGCTGTATCGCGAAGAGCGCGCCCACGAGCGTGCCGCCAAGCTGGCCGAAAAGGGCGTGGAAGCCGGCGAGCCGGCCCAGGCCGCGGATATCAATGTCGCCTTCAAGGATGGCACCACCCGCCCGCTGGATCGCGACCGTCTGGGCCGCGTGATCGACGAGGCCTGTGCCGGCATCGACGGCGTGGCCGCCGAGCAGGTCCTGAAGGACACGCTCAAGAACGCGTTTGATGGCATCTCCGAAGACGAGCTGTCCACCGCGCTCGTACTCTCGGCCCGCCAGCGTCTGGAAGCCGAGCCCAACTACGGCATGGTCGCCGCGCGTCTGCTCATGGACAAGCTGCGCCACGAAGCGCTGACCTTCCTTGCCGACGGCCAGGTCGAGTATGCGACCCACGCCGAGATGCGCACGGCGTATCCGTCCTACTTCAAGGACTTCATCGCCCGCGGCGTACACCACGAGCTGCTCGCCCCCGAGCTGATGGAATACGACCTGGATCGCCTCGGCGAAGCGCTGATTGCTGATCGCGACCTGCAGTTCACCTATCTGGGCCTGCAGACCCTCTACGACCGCTACTTCATTCATCACGAATCCAAGCGCTTCGAACTGCCGCAGGCGTTCTACATGCGCGTGGCGATGGGCCTGGCGATCAACGAAATCGAGCGCGAAGAAAAGGCCATTGAGTTCTACAAGCTGCTGTCGAGCTTCGACTTCATGTCGTCCACGCCGACGCTGTTCAACTCCGGCACGCTGCGCCCGCAGCTTTCGAGCTGCTATCTGACCACCGTGGCCGACGACCTGCACGGCATCTACGAAGCCGTACAGGACAACGCGCTGCTGTCGAAATTCGCTGGCGGCCTGGGCAACGACTGGACGCCGGTGCGTGCCATGGGCGCCCATATCAAGGGCACCAACGGCAAGTCGCAGGGCGTGGTCCCGTTCCTGAAAGTGGTCAACGATACGGCCGTGGCCGTGAACCAGGGCGGCAAGCGCAAGGGCGCGGTCTGTGCCTATCTGGAAACCTGGCACAAGGACATCGAGGAATTCCTCGACCTGCGCAAGAACACCGGCGACGACCGTCGTCGCTGCCACGACATGAACACCGCGAACTGGATTCCGGATCTGTTCGTCAAGCGTGTGCTCAACGACGAACAGTGGACGCTGTTCTCGCCCAACGACGTGCCGGACCTGCACGACCTCACCGGCAAGGCCTTCGAAGAAGCCTATGCCGGCTACGAGGCCAAGGCCGCGCGTGGCGAGATCAAGAACGTCAAGACCATCTCGGCGGTCAACCTGTGGCGCAAGATGCTCAGCCTGCTGTTCGAAACGGGCCACCCGTGGTTCACCTTCAAGGACCCGTGCAACCTGCGCAGCCCGCAGCAGCACAAGGGCGTGGTGCATTCGTCCAACCTGTGCACCGAGATCACGCTCAACACCTCGCCGGGCAAGGAAATCGCGGTCTGCAACCTGGGCTCCGTGAACCTGCCGCAGCATATCGAGAACGGCGAGCTGAACGTGGCCAAGCTGGAAGCCACCATCAACACCGCCATGCGCATGCTCGATAACGTCATCGAGTACAACTACTACAGCGTGAAGACCGCGCGTGACTCCAACCTGCGTCACCGCCCGGTCGGCATGGGTCTGATGGGCTTCCAGGACGCCCTCTACAAGCTCAAGCTGCCCTACGAATCCAGCGAGGCGGTCGAATTCGCCGATCGCTCCATGGAGCAGATCAGCTATCTCGCCATCAAGGCCTCGACCAACCTGGCCGAAGAACGCGGCGCCTACAGCACCTTCAAGGGCAGCCTGTGGGATCAGGGCATCCTGCCGATCGACTCGATCAAGATCCTGCGTGAAAACCGCGGCGAAGAGTATCTCGATCAGGACGAATCCCAGACGCTGGATTGGGAAACCCTGCGCGAGCGCGTCATGAATGTGGGCATGCGTAACTCCAACTGCATGGCTATCGCGCCCACTGCGACCATCGCCAACATCACTGGCGTGAGCCAGTCGATCGAGCCGACGTATCAGAACCTGTACGTCAAATCGAACCTGTCGGGCGAGTTCACCGTGGCCAACCCCTACCTCGTGGAAGACCTCAAGGCCCTGGGCCTGTGGGACGAGGTCATGGCCAACGATCTCAAGTATTACGACGGCAGCGTGCAGGGCATCGACCGCATTCCGGACGACCTGAAAGTGCTCTACAAATGCGCCTTCGAGATCGACCCGCGCTGGCTGGTGGAAGCCGGTTCGCGCCGCCAGAAATGGCTGGATCAGGCCCAGAGCCTGAACCTGTACATGGCCGAACCCTCGGGCCGCAAGCTGGACGAACTCTACAAGTTCGCCTGGAAGAAAGGCCTGAAGACCACCTACTACCTGCGCTCCACCAGTGCCACGCATACCGAGAAGTCGACGATCACCGATCATCGCCTGAACGCGGTCGGCAACGGCGGCAAAGGTTCCGGCGGCGGTACCGGCGCCGGCGGCTCGGTCACCGGCGGTTCGGCCAACGGCGGCGGTCAGACGGTCAACGCGGCGTCCAACGGCGCGAGCGTGGCCGAAGCGCCCAAGGCCCGGCCCACGGCCTCGGCCACGGCACCCGCGCCGGAAGGCAAGCCGACCGCGCCCATGGCCTGTGCCATCGACGACCCGGACTGCGAGGCCTGTCAGTAAGCGTTAGCCATGAGCACGCCGTGTTTTCGTTACCGATGGGATGCTGCAAAAGCGCGTTCCAACCGACGGAAACACGGCGTGAGTTTTGATGTTGCCGCCGGCGTGTTCCGTGATCCGCTGGCTCTGACGATTGCCGATCCAGCGCACAGCGAGACCGAAGAGCGTTGGATTACACTCGGTGTAGTACCGGAAACAGGCTTGCTGGTCGTGGTTCACACCTTGGCCGAGTGGAGCGAAAACGAGATCGATATACGCATTATCTCGGCGCGGCGTGCCAGCAGACGGGAACAACGCGACTACGAAGGTGGCGACATATGAAAGACGAATACGATTTTTCAAAAGGCGAACGCGGCAAATTCTATCGGCCCAACGCCTCGCACAATATTCCGTTGTATCTCGACAGCGATGTCATGGAGTTTTTGGCCAAACGCTCGCGCGATCAAGGCATTGAGCCGCGCGAGCTAGCCAATCAAATGCTCAAGAAAGACATCGAGATCGTGCAGGCGGCGGAAAGAACGTCCAAATAACGCGCGTAACGACGCAACAGAACACCGCTTTTTAACGAAGCACAGCAAAAGGAAAGCCACCATGCTCGACTTCGAAGACACACCGCGCCAGGGCATCCCCAACCGGGACCACGCCAGCACCACCAACCCGAACCCCGCCGGCGACGCGCCCGATCCGTTCGCCCTGGACAAGGCCGAAGAGCGCCCCAGCCACGAAGGCGAGCATGCCGAAGCCGTTACCGGCCTGGAACAGGTCGAACTCGGCGCCGGCCGTGTTTCCGTGGACGAAAAGCGCATCATCAACTGCCGCGCCGACGTCAACCAGCTCGTACCCTTCAAGTACACCTGGGCCTGGGAAAAGTACCTCAACGCCTGCGCTAACCACTGGATGCCGCAGGAAGTGAGCATGTCTGCCGACATCGCCATGTGGCAGGACCCGGACGCCCTCACCGAAGACGAGCGCCTGATCCTGAAGCGCGGCTTCGGCTTCTTCGCCTCCAGCGAATCGCTGGTCGCCAACAACATCGTGCTGGGTGTGTACAAGCACCTCACCAACCCCGAATGCCGCCAGTACCTGCTGCGCCAGGCCTTCGAGGAAGCCGTGCACGGGCACACCTTCCAGTACATCGTGGAAAGCCTCAACCTCGACGAGGGCGAGATCTTCAACATGTACCGCGAGCTGCCCAGCGTGCACAACAAGGCCGCCTGGGCCATGCAGTACACCCAGAGCCTGAACGACCCCAACTTCCAGACCGGCACCCACGAAAACGATCAGATCTTTTTGCGTGACCTGATCGCCTTCTACGTGATCTTCGAAGGCATCTGGTTCTATGCCGGCTTCGTGCAGTATCTGAGCTTCGGCCGCCGCAACAAGATGACCGGCACCGCCGAGCAGATGCAATACATCATGCGCGACGAGTCGATGCACCTGAACTTCGGCATCGACGTGATCAACCAGATCAAGATCGAAAACCCGAACCTCTGGACGCAGGAATTCCAGGATGAAGCCCGTCGCATGATCGACGAAGCCATGCACCTGGAAATCGAATACGCCCACGACACCATGCCCCGCGGCGTGCTCGGCCTGAACGCCAGCATGTTCGACGAATACATGAAGTTCATCGCCAACCGCCGCTGCTCGCAGATCGGCCTCGCCGAGCTCTACCCCGGCGCGGAAAACCCGTTCCCGTGGATGAGCGAGATGATGGATCTGAAGAAGGAGAAGAACTTCTTCGAGACTCGAGTGATTGAGTATCAGTCGGGCGGGGCGCTTAGCTGGGATTGATCTGATAACTTAAAAGCGGGCTTTAAGCCCGCTTTTTTTGGGGGGTTAAGAATGCCGATAGAGCTTCATACACTAGCTCAAGCTATCAATCCGCAAGAGACCATACTATTTTTCGGAGCTGGTTCTTCGATTCCTTCCGGCGCTCCATCTGCTTCAACTTTAGCGACGGCTCTCGCCGGCCGGTTCAATTTAGACGCCACAGGGTGTGATTTAGCTGACGTTGCAACTTTAGTTGAGATAGATCACCCAAGATCAGAACTAATAAGTGAGGTACGTAAGCAACTTGGCGACGTAAGCCCTACTGGCGGGCTGCTGAATATTCCAAATTATGACTGGGCTGGGATCTTCACCACAAACTACGACTCTTTGCTGGAAACTGCGTATTCCTACAAAAAGAGCCCCGTAAATATTTTCACTTGTAACTTCGATTTCTCGCCACGCTACGACAAGT
The DNA here is from genome assembly GCF_964012375.1 of uncultured Salinisphaera sp. Lineage (NCBI taxonomy): Bacteria > Pseudomonadati > Pseudomonadota > Gammaproteobacteria > Salinisphaerales > Salinisphaeraceae > Salinisphaera > uncultured Salinisphaera sp. The sequence continues at coordinate 13,817 of NZ_CAXGSH010000049.1, read as the reverse complement.
CGTTACCAGCTATTTATAAAGTACATGGCACTATTGAGAAAGACGTATGTGAGGGGCACCAATCTCGGATAATCATAAGCACTACGGATTACGAATTAACTGAAGAGTATCGGGAGCAGATTTTTGATACTTTGAAGTTTAAGATGCTCGAAAATGACACCCTGATTATAGGTTATTCTCTCTCCGATCCGCACATTAAAGCCATTATCAGTAGAGCTCTCCGTATTAAAAGCGAGTCTGGGAGCAATCGTCGCATCACGCTATTAATCTACGGGGAAAGCAAACAGCAGGCGGCTATACAAGAAAACCGAGGGTTGAGAGTCGCATTTGGTGGCATCGACGATTTTTTCTCCCAGCTAGCAAAAGCCGCTCCGACGCCGCAACGATCCTTTCACTTCTCAGGACATCCTTTCGATAAAGTACAGCGGCTTAACGCAACGACTGTAGATGTCGCACATGCGCTGAATAACCAGCGATCTAACGTTAGTGACATGTTTAACGGTTGGCCGGCGACCTACGGCGACATAGCTGACGACTTAACTTTTCGAAGGACTTGCTCAGAAAAAATCGTCAATCAGCTGTTCAATAGCGAGCACTTCGTGGCGGTAATCCTGGGTGCGGCTGGTACAGGAAAAACAACGCTCGCCAGGCAAATATTAGCAAGTTTTAGTGGTCAGCCAGAAGATGAGTCAAAATTCTTGTGGGAGCATAAGCATGATGCCGATTTCGCGGCTTCTGATTGGCTGGAAGTCGCCGAAAAACTCTCGAATGACAATGAGTCGGGCGTCCTCTTTATAGACGAGGCGCATAACTACCTTCATGAGCTTAATAGGCTTCTGGATCAATTAGTGGCGAAGGCCATTGAAAATTTAAAAATTATATGTGTTTCGCAGCGCAATCATTGGGGGCCACGCGTTAAAACGCCTTCGTTCTTCCATATCGGTGTATCGTACAACATATCAAAGTTGGACGATGCCGAGATTATCGATTTGCTAGCGCTAGTCGATTCGAGTTCGCAAATCGGAAAGCTGGTAGAAAATAATTTTGCGGGATTTTCGCTGGCTGAAAGAAGAAAAAGGCTTAAGGTCCGTTGTGAGGCGGATATGTTTGTGTGTCTGAAGAATATATTCGCGTCCGATAGCTTAGATGATATTTTGCTCCGCGAGTATGCGGCGCTAGACCAGCAAAGCCAAGATATATATAAGTTTGTCGCTGCTATGGAGAGTTCGGGCATCAACGTGCATCGTCAACTTGTGATACGCGCGCTTGGGTTAGATACTGGTTTTGTGGATCCAATTCTAAATAAGCTAAGCGACATCATTCGTGAGTACGACATTGATAAGCGTGACGGAATTTTTGGGTGGAAAGGGCGTCACGAACTTGTTATGGCGATAATAGCCCGATATAAATTTGGCTCTGAACAAAATTTTGTGGATCTTTACGAACGTGTTTTAAGCAATCTTGTGCCTAGCTATGAGATAGAACTTAATACTATCAGGCAGCTTTGCAATTTTGAGACTGGAATCCAAAGGATTAGCTCGAAGAAGGAACGTAATCGGTTGCTCAGAAGGATGATATCGATAGCTCCAGGTGAACGAATTCCTAGGCATCGTCTCATCCGAAACCTTATCGATATGGACGACTTTCAAAGAGCGGATACTGAGATAAGAATATTTGAAAAGGATTTTAAGCGTCCGGATGTTTCAATTCGGCGGTATGAAGTTATGCTTCTGATGGCTCGAGCTGATCGATCACCGGGTTTGATGCTTGAAGATAAAATTGTAATATTGTCAGATGCGAAGACCCGTTTGGATGCGATATTCGATAAATTTCCAGCGAACAAACACAATTTGCGAACGTTCGGCGATTTGGGTATGGCTTTTTTGAGGCACGGTGGGGAATACGCTGTGATCGACGAGGCCATTACGCGAATGCGCGAATTAGAGCCTCAAATCGGCGACCCGGATATTTCAACTATGATCGCGCGTTATGAATCGCGTGTCCGTGCTACGGGACAATAAGCGTTCACCCGTATGCTGGCGTCGAGGCCGGAGAGTTTCAGCGGTCAGCTAGGGGGTGGATTCAGGTTCCAATCGCAACACGTCCGTTGTGACGCAAGCACGGCACGTGATCCGTGTGATCCGTGTGATCCGGGGACAGTATGATGCGTCCCCGCGGGAATAATTGGGGATAGACCACGATTTCCCGAGAGCAGCCGGCGGCAGTATATTTAATTCAGGAGTCGTCAGTTTGTGCAGAAGATTCGTGAGTTGTCGTAGGGAGGTATTGAACTATCGTTCTTAGACGTTCGCATAGATTACGGGAATTCGGCGAGATCTTATTGCCTTGGCTAGGTGTTCTACTTCTACTCATAGTTGGGTTTGCTTGTAACGGCGAATCCCCTAGCGGTCTGTTGTTCTGCCTTAGCGCGATTGTCTTCGCATACTCTCTTAACTTATGGAGCCTCAGTACGAAGCTAAGAGTCGACGTCCCGGAGATACCGCTGCTCGCGTTGCGTTACATGGCTTACACGTTTTGGCTGTCTGCTAATTTAGCGATGTTTTTTTGCGTATTCGGGTTGGTTTCCGGCTCTATTGAAGGCCTTTCTAACAGGTATGCAGTTGCATTACAGGTCGCAATGAGGTTTTTCTTGGGAATAGGCGTTGATGGAGGCCTTTGTGAAAGCTGGGCTTCTGCTTGGGCGGTTACGATCACTTCGCTTTTGGGTAGTAGCCATGCTGTTGTTTTTATCGCCCTGGGATTTTTGAGGATCGAGGAGAGACGCAGGAGGGCGTCAACGTAAAAGTGGCCTGTCGGGCCATGGTTTAAATAGTCGGTGGATTAAGGTCGCGCTTCATCCGCGGACAGGCTATTTAATTCGCGAGCCGGCGAGCACGACGCCTATTCATCAAAGGTTGTCACGCGCCAGCTCATGCACTGGCCGCCGCCGCCCGCTTGGTGGTTGCCCAAAAGCTACATCGGCACGCCCGAGGATGACCCTGCGTAGGCCCTCAGCCCCAGATACGCTTCGAAGCGAGCGCTGCGCCTTCGCCCAGCGACCCGAGCTTGGCCCAGGCCACATCCGGTGCCACGAATTCATAGCTGGCGAAGGTGCCAAAACCACAGTCGGTGCCGGCGATGACGCGCTCGCGATCGCCCACGGCATCCACGGCGGCACAGATACGGTTGGCCACGACCTGCGGGTGTTCGAGGTAGTTGGTGGTGACGTCGATCACGCCGGGCAGTAGCAGCATGCCGTCCGGTAGCGGATGCTGCTTGAAGGCAACGGTTTCGTGCTCGTGGCGCGGATTGCCGAGCGGGATGCTCAATGCGCCCACGTTGGCCCGATAGAGAATCGGCAGCAGCTCGTCCACCGGCACGTCGTCCTGGTGCGGGCCTTGCCAGTTGCCCCAGCACACGTGCAGGCGCACCTTCTCGGGCGGGATATCGGCCAGCGCGAGGTTGATCGCTTCTACATGCAGTTCCACGCGTTCGAGGAAAGTGCCGAGCGGCGCGTCGCCAAACATCACCACGCGTTCCATGGCCAGGTCCGGTGCATCGAGTTGCAGCAGATGGCCGCGGGCGACGATGGCGTCGTATTCCTTTTTCATCTCTTTCGCGACGGCCAGTACATAGTCGCGGTCGGTGCGGTACGCCGGGTTATTCTCGGCGCGCAGCATGGTCGTTGTCACCACGCCGGGGGACGCCGCGGTCATGAAGGTTTCGGCCGGTTTCGGATGATGGGCCAGGCCGCGATCGAAGGCATCCAGCTCGGCGGTGACGCCCGCCAGCGAGTCTTCGTAGTGGACGGCCTGCTGAGCTTCGGCCGTATCCCACACCCGGGCCAGATCTTCCGCCACGCCGATCTGGCGTGCCATATGGTCGGCATAGCCGGGAAAGCGCTGCATATCGAGTGCGGTCTTGCGCCGCTGCTCACCGCCGAAGCCGCTCATGCGCTCGACCACGTAAGTGGAAAACCCGACGCGCGGCGCTTCGCCGTCGTTGATCACATCCAGCCCGGCATCGATCTGACCTTTAACCGCCTGGGCCACGCCCTCGTCGATACGGCGAGCCAGCTCGTCGGCGTCCACTGGCTTACCTTTTTCCTGCTTGACCAGCAGTTCCGACAGCGCGCGCGGACGCGGAAGGCTGCCGGTATGGGTGGTCAGTATTCGATCGCGGCTGTGTTGCATGGGGACCTCGACGTGAAAGTAGTCGCAGTCTACGTGGGCCGTACCTGAGGTGATGCCCCAGAACACGGGGTTTGGTCACACCTGGCTCGACCCGCGTAGCGACGTGAAACGGTCAGCATACGTTTGCGTCGACCGTCATGACGAGGGCAAGCCGGGCGCCGCATTTTTAATGGGCGAGTTGGTATCCGCTACAGCTACGCATGAGAGGCTCGCCCGGCCTAGCGCATAACGTGTCCGTTTTGAACGCTAGCAAGGCGATAGGGCAGGCCATGCATCGTGCATGACCGTGGTAGAACTCAACCTCAAACCGAGATACAAGGCAGCCATGGCTCGCCCGTGACGCCTAATCCGCGCGGCCACAATATGCCGGCCCCCGGCCAATGAACAGTCTGATGCTTCCGTAGTATCGTGAACCTGGGGCCGAGGGTTTGATTTGAATTGCTGGGGGCACCATGGACGACCAGCCTGATCGCTTGCTTAAGGCGTATTTCGGTTACGACCGCTTTCAATCTGGCCAGCGTGAGGTGATAGAGCATCTGCTGGCGGGCCGTTCCGCGGCGGCGGTATTTCCCACCGGCGGCGGTAAATCGCTGTGCTATCAGCTGCCGGCGTTGGCGTTGCCGGGTATCACGTTGGTGGTATCGCCGTTGATCGCGTTGATGAAGGATCAGATCGATGCCTTGACCGCCCGTGGCATCGCCGCGCAGCGGCTGGATTCGAGCCTCGACGCCGAGGGTTACCGCAACGTGATGGATCGTCTGCGTTCAGGCGAATTGCGTCTTTTGTACGTGGCGCCGGAGCGGTTCAACAACGAACGTTTTCGGCAAACGCTGAGCCAATTGCGGGTATCGCTGTTTGCGGTCGACGAGGCGCATTGCATCTCGGAATGGGGGCACAATTTCCGCCCCGACTATCTCAAGCTGGTCGGTTTCGCCAAGGCGGCCAAGGCCGAGCGCCTGTTGGCGCTGACCGCGACGGCCACCCCGGCCGTGTTGGACGACATTTGCCGGGTACTCGATATCGGCGCCGACTGTGCCGTGCGTACGGCTTTCTATCGTCCCAACCTGAAGCTGCTGTTCTCGCCGACCACGGTGGAACAGCGTGACCATGATCTGCTGGCGCGTCTGAACGAGCGGCCGGCGGGGCCGACGATCGTTTATGTGACTCTTCAACGTACGGCGGAGCAGGTGGCGCAACAGCTGGCCGATGCGGGCCATCCGGCACGGGCCTACCACGCCGGCATGGATAGCGATAAGCGCAGCGTGGTGCAGGAGTGGTTCGTGCGTTCGAACGACGGCATTGTGGTGGCGACGATCGCGTTCGGCATGGGTATCGACAAGGCCGACATCCGCTACGTCTATCACTACAACTTGCCCAAGAGCCTGGAAAACTACGCCCAGGAGATCGGCCGAGCCGGGCGCGACGGCAAGAATGCCGTGTGCGAGATGCTGGCTTGCGCCGACGACCAGAACACGCTGGAAAATTTCGTCTATGGCGATACGCCCACGGCGGCAGCGATCGATTCTTTTCTGCACGACCTATTCGCGCAGGAAGAGGAATTCGACATCAGCCTGTCGGCGCTCTCCCGCACGCATGACCTGCGTGAGTTGGTCGCGCGCACGCTGCTGACTTATCTGGAGTTGCAGGGCTATCTGAAGGGCGGTACGCCTTTCTACGCCAGTTATCGATTTCGGCCGAAGATGACGTCACAGGAAATACTGGCCCGGTTTGAGGGGCCGCGTCGGCAGTTCCTGGCCGAGTTGCTGCGCAGGGCACACAAGGCGCGCACCTGGTTCGACCTCGATGTAGATAGCGCAGTCGCCGAGATGCGCCAGCCGCGCGAGCGCATCGTAGCGGCGCTGGATTATCTGGGCGAGCAAGACATGATGGAAGTCACCGCAGCCGGCGTGCGTCATCGCTACCGCATTCTCCAACGCCCCGACAGCGTGAAGGCATTGGCCGCCACACTCTACGAGCAGGCGCTGCACCGCGAGGAGAGCGAGTTGGCACGGCTGCAGGAGGTGCTTGCGCTGATCGAAGCGGACGGCTGCCAAGTCGCGGCCTTGAGTGCGCACTTCGGCGAACAGCGCGACCCCTGCGGCCACTGCTCCTGGTGCTTGAATGACGGCACGCCGGTGCGCATTCCGGCCCGTCGCAAGACCGAGATCGATCCGGCCGTGTGGGCCGAAACGGAGACGCTGCGACGACAACACCCGAAAGTATTGGGCCCGGCACGTGTCGTCGCGCGTTTTTTGTGCGGCGTCTCATCGCCGTCGCTATCCAAGGCGAAACTTATCGGTCACGCCCTGTTTGGCCGCCTGGCGCATGTGCCGTTCGCGGCCGTGGAAAAGCACGCTCAGGATTCCGCACCGCCGACAGCGTGAACATGACTAATAGGTACCGGACGAGGACTTCCTGCGGGATTCGGCGACAGCGCGGGATTCGGGGGCAGTATGTTTAATTCCCAAGTGATATGAGCGGCGGCCATTCGCCAGACGCCAACTCGGCTCACGTCAGTGCAACGACGACGGCGTAGGCGACAGCGTTTGAAAAGTGCTGCGTCGCTTGGATCAACAGGCTAAGTCGGGCCTTGTAGTGTGCAAGGCGCCGCGGATGCGGCGCCTCGTCGTTTATATAGGCGAACTGACCTGGCCAGGGGCGGTCTGTTGGTTGGAGCCCGGTACGCGTTCGATTAGCCGGGGCGGCCGAAGCGGCGGGTCAATTCGCGACCGCCTGTTGATCGGCGAAGTCGCGGTAGGAATGCAGCGGCCGGCCCAGCAGGGTGGTGAGTCGCTCGACGTCGCCGGTTTCCGGGGCCATGCCGTCGCTGACATAGCGCTCGGCCATGAGGCGCATTTCGTAGGCCATCCATTTCGGCATGACGTGGGCCATGTTTTGCTCGAAGGCGGTCGGGTCGTCGCCGCCGTAGGCGATGGAACGGCCGAGTACATCGGACCAGATCGCGGCGATGTCCGTGCCGGTGAGCGTATCGGGGCCGACCAGGTTGATGGCATCGCTCCCCAGTGTGGCCGGGGCCTGGTCGCGACGGATCAGCTCGAGGGCGGCGACTTCGGCGATATCGCGCACGTCGATCATGGCAACGCCCTTGCTGCCGATCGGCATCGGGTAAACGCCGTGCTCGCGGATGACATCCGTGACCATGATTTCGTTATCGATGAAATAGGCGGGGCGCAGAATCGTGGCGCTGAAGCCCATCTGCTCGATCATGCGTTCGGCGCCGGATTTGACCGCGAAGTGGGGCACGTTCGCGAAACGCTCGGCGTGAATCACCGACAGATACACAACCCGCTGGACGCCGGCCTCGTGGGCGATATTGAGCGCGATCAGGGCCTGGGTGAATTCGTCGCCGGCTACCGCGTTCAGCAGGAACAGGGTGGTTACACCGGTGAAGGCCTGGCGCAGTGCATCGATATCGAGCATCTCGCCCTGCACGACGTCGACGCCGGCCGGGAATGTGGCTTTCGACGGGTTGCGTACCAGAACGCGAACATCGGCGTGACGTGCAACGAGTTGGTCGACAACCTGACGGCCGACTCGGCCGGTAGCGCCTGTAACAAGGATGGTCATGTGAATCTCCGAGGTGTGTTGAGGAACGATTTGAAGTCTACTGGCTCAATTTCGTAGCGATAGACGCTATATTTGGACAGTCTGTCTCACTGGTGGAACACATGAATCTAATCGCGCTTGCCGACTTCAATCTGGTGGCCCGACACGGCGGGTTCGGCAAGGCGGCACGCGCTGCGTCGCGCCCGAAAGCCACGCTGTCGCGGCGGGTCGCGGAGCTGGAAGCCAGCCTCGATCTGCGTCTGTTCGAACGCGGCGGCCACCGCCTGAAGCTGACCGAGGAAGGCCAGGCGCTCTATGAAAGAACGGGCGCGCTGCTGGCCGATCTGGAAGAAAGCACGGCCGAGATCAGCGCCGGCGGGCAGCGCCCGCGCGGGCGGCTACGCATCAGCGCGCCGCTGCTTTTCTCGCATGTCGCGCTCGGCAAACTTGCCGCCGAGTTCGCGCTCAAATACCCCGAGGTGCGGGTAGAGGTCACCACCGAGGATCGGCCGGTTCATATGGTCGAAGAAACCTACGACCTCGTGATTCGGGTCAATCCGGCGCCGCAGGAAAGCCTGGTCGGCCGCGTGTTCATGCGCGACCGGCTGGTGGTGGTGGCAAGCCCGTCGGTGCCTCGGCCTGCTGGTGACGATGCGGTGCCGGCGGTGGTACGCGGTCAGGAAGACATGCGCGATAGCTGGGACGTGACGACCACGACCGGCCCAGCATCTATCGCGGTTCAGCCGGTTATTCGTCTGTCGTCGATGCTGATGGTTCGGGATGCGGTGCGCGCGGGTGCCGGGGTGGCGTGTCTGCCGCTGTCGCTGGCCAGCCGGGACATAGCCGACGGGCGATTGCTGCACTGGGGCACGCTGGACGCGCCGGAGATCGCGCTCTGGACGTTGTATCCGTCCCGCCGTTTTCTGAGCGCGCGCGTGTCCGCGTTCGTGGCGCATCTGAAAGAGGCGTTCCCGAACGGTACGCCGGATGAGCTCGCAGCGTATATCGATCCATGAGCTACGCCTGCTTGCCGCGCACAGTGCCGTGCGAGTTGGTGCCCGGCGCTTTCACGAGCTCCCCGACAAGTCGCGGTCGGCTATTGGGCAAAAGACGGGGCGCCGCGGGCTAAGCCAACTTGCTTAGCCCGCCTGATCCGTTACGGGTTACGCGGTCCGGTCGGCCCGTAGTCGAAGTCCGCGACGGCCGGGCCGAAGGTCTTCAAGCCCGCCGGTGCGTCCTTCGGGTCGAGCTTGAGGATCAGGAAAGCGCCTTGGTCGGAGGATTCGATTCTCGTGAGCGCGTCTTCGAGTTCGCCGTGGGTGGCGGCGTGATACGAGACCATGTTCGCGTTGGCGTTGAACGCCTGCGGCAGGCGGGCGTAGTCCCAGGCAGCGATATCGTTGTAGGCGCGGTCCATGCCGAGTATGTAGCGTTCGATGGTGTAGCCATCGTTGTCGATCAGCACGATGATCGGGCGCTGGTCGTAGCGCAGGATCGACGACAGCTCCTGGGCGGTGAGCTGGAACGAGCCGTCGCCGATGAACAGCAGGTGCCGGCGCTCGGGCGCGGCGAGCAGGCTGCCGAACAGGGCGGGCAGCGTGTAGCCGATCGCGCCCCAGATGTTGGATGCCACGTAGGCGGTGTCTGCCGGCAGACGCTGGGCAGACAGGCCGATATTCGACGTGCCGGCTTCGGCGATCACGACATCGCCGGCGCGCAGGAACTGGGCCATGCGGGGCCAGAGTCGTGCGTGGGTCAGCGCGTCGCCGGGCGCGCTCGGGTCTTGCTCGGCCGGCGCGGGCTTTGTCGTATTGGCAACGGTCGCTGCGGCGTTACGCTGCGGCAGTGCCTCCACCAGGCGGTCGAGCAGTTCGGCGCCGACCACGCCCTCGTAGTAGTCCGGGCCGACCGTCACGCGGTGGTTTCGCACGTCCACGACCGATTCGAAGGGCAGCTGGGCGGTGAAGTTGCCCGAATTGCTTTCGATGAAGCGCGGCGACGTGATGACGAGAAAGTCTGCCGATTCGACGCGCTCGCGTACGTCGGCGCTTGAGGCCGCGCCGGCATAGGTGCCCAGGAACAGCGGATCGTTCTCGTCGAGCAGCGCCTTGGCGGTGGGCAGCTGGGCATAGGGAATGCCGGCGCCATGGGCGAGTGCACGCAGGCCGTCGACCAAACCGTGGCGGTCGGCGTCCATATCGAGGAGGATCGCCGGCCGGGTGGCCGATGCGAGTTTGTCCTGCACATGGGCGAGCGCGGCCTGGAGGCGTTCGGCGTCGCTGGGCGGCATGCGAATGTCGAACGGTGTATCCGGCGCTTCGATGCGCAGATGCGATACGTCGGAGGGCACCTGAACATGAACCGGGCGCTGCTTGCGCAGGCACAGGTGCAGGGCGCGATCGATCTCCTCGACGGCGTTGGTGGAGTCGATATGCACCGCGGTTGCCGTGAACGGCGCCATGCTCAACAGCATGTTGTCGAAGTCGCCGTCGGCGAGCGAATGGTGAAGGCGGAATCGGTTCTGGGTTGCAAACAGCGGCGGGGCGCCGCCAATCGAAAAGATCGGCAGATGTTCGGAGTTCGCGCCGGCGATACCGCATAGCGCGCTGAGCTCGCCCACGCCGTAGGTGGTCAGCAGCGCGCCGATGCCGCGTCGCCGGGCATAGCCGTCTGCCGCATAGGCCGCATTGAGTTCATTGCAGGCGCCGACAAATCGAATGCCGTCCATGGCCTCGATCTGTTCCAGCAGGTTCAGGTTGAAGTCACCCGGCACGCCGATTACGTCGCTCACTCCGGCCTGGCGTAGCCGTGTGAACAGAAACTCTCCCACCGTGGTCTGCATCTCTCGCTCCTTTGTTTTTATCAGCGCCCCCAGTCGCATGCGTAGAGGCTGCACCATTGTAGAGCGGTGAGGCCAGGCGGTGTTCAGGGAACCGGGCTGGGGCAGGGCGCGTGGCAGCAGACTGCTGGGTGCGCCGCGATTGATTGGGCTCTGTCTGCCTCCGGGGATCGACGAACGCCATGCCGGCGCACCTGCCGGCTGTGTGGCGGCCAGGACATGCTTGTAGGCCAACCATCGGCCGACCGGATAACCCGCGGATAAGGCCGCGTCTTTTCACGCTGGCGACGCTTGCAACACGCTTGCCGATTGATGCAGCAGGCCGCCTTATTCGACCTGAGTCGTTGCTCTGAAACCTATTGATTCGCTCGGACGAGTCAACTGGTTAGGTATCCGGCCACCGAAACGCGCTACCGGAACGCATGGCCCGGTCGCGCCCGATACTGCAGGCTGGCCTGGATGACGGTACTGCTAGCCCATCCGCACCACATGCCCGGCACGGGCGGAACCGCCGTGATCCACCAGCTCGCGTATCACGCCTGCGGCGCCGTCGAGCCCGTGATGCACTTCCACCTGCATCCATGGATCTTTGGCATCGCTCACCCGTTCGAGAAACGAACGCTCGGCCTCGGCATAGCGGGCATAGAGTGTCTCCGAGCCCCAGTCGCCAATACGCTTGCGGATCTGGTTCGGCGCAAAGAATAGCGTTGGACGGGGCTCGAGCTGATCGCTGACCGCGTCGGTATCCGTGGTGGACGCCGAGCCTACCGACGCGTGGTGTACGAGTTGGTTGCCGAGATGGCTATGGACTGCTTCGGCCAGCGCGCCGCGACCGGAAAAATCGATATACACGCCAGGCGTTGTCGAGTCGATCTTGTCGACCTCGTCGTACGTCAAAACCTGGTCGTAGAGGCCGAGGCTTTCCACGGTGGCTTGATTGGATGGCGAGGTCAGCCCGATCAGGCGCACGCCGGCCTGCTGCAACGCGAAGGCGCAGCCGTAGGCGGTCTTGCTCGATGCGCTGGACAGGATGAGCTGGGCGGCGCCGAAATGGGCGTTGTCGATGAGAAAATCGGCCAGCATCCAGGAGGTGAAAAACAGCGGCCGCATCAGCATCTGGTGGTCGGCCAGGTCCGGCGCATACCCCAACGCTTCGGTGGCGCGGCTGTATTGGTTGTACGGTGTGGGCAGCGACTGGCGATGGCGCGAGCCGTCCACGAAGCCGCGCTGGGTCACATGAACCGGCTGTACGATCAGCTCGTCGGCCATCGGGAAATAGCCGTACAGGCGCGTGCCTTCGGTGAGCCCTTCAACGCGGCTTTCGCTGACCGTGGCAAAGCCCCAGACCGGCATCATGCCGTAGCCGCCGTCTTCGCAGGGGAAGAAATTCCAATAGCGCATGGCATCGCCATAGGCCGCATAGGTGATGTTGTTGGCGGTCAGGGCAAAGGTTTCGATCGCGAGAGCGGCCGCGCCGTCCGCCAGAGGCCGATGGCGAGGAACGTCCTGTTTTACAGTTCGTCCAAGATCCGTCTTGTCGGTCATCAACTGTGTGATCGTGTCCGTCATGGCCCCTGCTTGCCGGCGCATCCGGCGACTGAAATAAACTGGCGGTCATGCTAGCAGCGGCTTGCCGCACGGGGGTTCGGTTTTACCATGCAGTCGTCTCGACAAGGCTCAGGCCTGCCCAGGCCGCGAAAAAAGCCCACTCAGCCTCGGGCCGTATTCACCGTGCAGGCCATTTACGACGGTTTTGTTCGGATTTGGCGGCGCGACGGGCCGGCGGCGACCACCACCCGCGCCATCGCTGCAGAAACGGGCTACAGCGTCGGCACCATTTACGATTACTTCCCCAACCGCACCGCGCTGCTCGCCGGCTACTACGAGCACTGTATCGACCGGCTGTGCGATCAGCTTGTCGCGACTGATACGGACAATGCCCACCTGCCGTGGCGGGCCCGGCTGACGCTGCTCGTGCAACAGCTTTACGGACACAGTCCGAATAGTCCGTACTTCGATCGGGAAATGCTGGCGCGGGAATCGCTGGTCGCCAATGCCGGACGCCAGCAGCACGCCTTCGAACGATGCAGCGGCTGCGTCTATCCCCTCGTCAACGCCTGGCCGGATTTGCCCGCCCCGGTGCCAAAGCGCACGATCGACAGCCTCGTGCAAACGGTGTGGGGCAGCATGCGATATGCCCATGTTCTCGACCGCGATCCGGAAACGGCCCAAGCGCATATCGAGGATTTGAGCCTCATGTCCCGGGCGCTGCTGCTGAGCGTGGCGGATGATTAGTCGATAGCAAGAAGCGCTTGTCGCGCGTGCGGGGCGTAGGCGTCTACGCGACAAATCCTCTTGCGGGCACGACGAGCGAAGATCGGGTTCGCGAGAACGGACATGCCAGAACGCGCGCGCCTGGCCACGCTCTGGCCCAAAACGTCCGCGGCTGGCTGTCCTCAGATAATCCCTTGCCAGGAGAGGGTCATTATCAAGGCGAGCGCCATCGCGCCGAGGATTGCGTTGGCCATGTACAACGGTCGGGCCTTGCCATGGAGCGATATATACGTGCCCAGAATAACCAGAAGCGCCACGCCATAGGCCACCAACATGGCAACGATGGTACCCGTGCCGCCCGAGCCTTCGAACTGCTGCTGCGGCCCGGCGGACTGGGCGATGCCGAATAGCAGGGCCGGTATGCCCGCTGCCGGGAAGGCGAGCAGGAAGTAGACCAGAACAGCCACGGGGCCGGGGCGTTTGGTGTCGGTTTCGCGGCTCATGGCACCCGTGTTTTCAGTCGGTTGGGGCGCAAAATTTAGCATGCGTCCTGCAGCAAGACTCGCTCCATTCCTGAACGGCCGGGTTGCTGACGGCGAGGGGTGAATTCAAGCGTCGTAGCTGCCCGCCGATAGGCCCTTGCGGTTCCATGTCTTAAATAAGGAGAACTATGGACGCGTCAAGTGTGAGTTCGACCGTCGCAACCGCGATGGCGTTACAGCAACACAACCAAAGCCAGGATGCTCAGGCGAGTCTGTTAAAAGACACGCTCGACAGCCAGGCCGCACAGATGCAGCAGTTGATGTCTTCTGTGTCGCCGCAACAGGCTTTGGCCACCACCGGTACCGTGGGCACGCAAATCAATACGTTTGTCTGACGGATATCGGGCCCCGATTCGTTCGGGGTGGAACGGTCGCAGCACATCGGTGCTGGGGCCGTTTTTT
>NZ_CAXGSH010000048.1:0-29051 GCF_964012375.1 uncultured Salinisphaera sp. | reverse complement strand
CGATCTGGCCAAGTCGATGTCGGTGTTCGTGGGTCTGATCATCACCAACTGCATCGTCATGGGTCGAGCTGAAGCCTTTGCCATGAAGGAGCCGCCGGGTCTGGCGTTTCTCGATGGCCTGGGCAACGGGCTCGGCTACAGCCTGATCCTGCTCCTGGTAGGCGTGATCCGCGAGCTGTTCGGCGCCGGCTCGCTGCTGGGCTATCAGATTCTCCCGCTGGCCAGCGCGGGCGGCTGGTATGTGCCGTTGGGCATCATGCTGCTGCCGCCGAGCGCGTTCTTCATTATCGGGTTTCTGATCTGGGGGCTGCGCAGCTGGAAGCCCGAGCAGAACGAAGAAGCGGACTATCAGATCCACCAGGTGCATCGCACCGAAGTCGTCTAGCGGCAGACCGACGAGGCATTCGACGTGGAAAACTATCTCAGCATTCTGATCAAATCGGTCTTTATCGAGAACCTGGCGCTCGCCTTCTTTCTCGGTATGTGTACCTTTCTGGCCCTGTCGAAGAAGATTTCGACGGCCATCGGGCTCGGCGTTGCGGTCATCGTGGTGCAGGGTCTGACCGTGCCGGTCAACAACCTGATCTATCAGCATCTGCTCAAAGAGGGCGCACTGGCCTGGGCCGGGCTGCCGAACACCGACCTGAGCTTTCTGGGTCTGATCAGCTATATCGGCGTGATCGCGGCCATGGTCCAGATTCTCGAGATGTTTCTCGATCGGTTCGTGCCGGCGCTCTACGCTGCGCTGGGCATCTTTCTGCCGCTGATTACGGTGAACTGCGCCATCATGGGCGGTTCGCTGTTCATGGTCGAGCGCGACTACGGTTTTGGCGAGAGTCTCACCTATGGCCTGGGCAGCGGCATTGGCTGGGCGCTGGCCATCGCCGCGCTGGCCGGCGTGCGCGAAAAGCTCAAGTATTCGGACGTCCCGGACGGGCTCCAGGGGCTTGGCATTACTTTCATTACGGTGGGCTTGATGTCGCTGGGCTTCATGGCCTTTTCCGGTATTCAGCTCTAGACACGCGACTTCGGAGAACGTGAGAACTCATGGGTGAAGTAGCGCAAATCAGTCTTGGCGTCGGGGTGTTTACGGGCGTCGTGTTGTTCCTGGTGGCGGTGATCCTGCTGGCCAAGTCGCGGCTGGTCGCCAGCGGCAACGTCAATATCGAGATCAACGGCGAGAAGACCATCAAGGCCGCCGTGGGCACGAAGCTGCTGGGCGCGCTGGCCGACTCCAAGCTTTACGTATCGTCTGCCTGCGGCGGCGGCGGTACCTGTGCGCAGTGCCGGGTGAAGGTGCTCGAAGGCGGCGGCGCGATCCTGCCCACCGAGGAAAGCCATATCAACAAGCGCGAAGCGCGCGAGGGTGATCGGCTGTCCTGTCAGGTGACCGTCAAGCAGGACATGAAGATCAAGGTTCCGGAGGAAGTCTTCGGCGTCAAGCAGTGGAAGTGCAAGGTCCGCTCGAACGATAACGTCGCCACCTTCATCAAGGAACTCGTGCTCGAACTACCCAAGGGCGAGCACGTCAATTTTAGAGCCGGCGGCTATATCCAGATTACCTGTCCGCCGCACGAAGTGGCCTACAAGGACTTCGTGATCGACGAGCGCTTTCATGAGGACTGGGATACCCATAACCTCTGGCGTTATGTATCGAAGGTCGACGAGACCGTGACGCGTGCCTATTCGATGGCAAACTATCCGGAAGAAGAGGGCATCATCATGCTCAACGTCCGGATCGCCACGCCGCCGCCGCGCAACCCGGACGTCAAGCCGGGGGAAATGAGTTCCTACATCTTCGGCCTCAAGCCGGGGGACGAAGTGCTCATTTCCGGGCCGTTCGGCGAATTTTTCGCCAAAGATACCGACGCGGAAATGGTGTTCGTGGGCGGTGGCGCCGGTATGGCGCCGATGCGTTCCCACATCTTCGACCAGCTTGGGCGTCTCAAGACCAACCGCAAGATGTCGTTCTGGTACGGCGCGCGTTCAAAACGCGAGATGTTCTATGTGAACGACTTCGACACGCTGGCCGAAGAAAACGACAACTTCACCTGGACCGTCGCCTTGTCCGACGCCAAGGACGAAGACGAGTGGACCGGGGAGACCGGGTTCATTCATAACGTCCTCTACGAGCGCTATCTCAAGGATCATCCCGCGCCGGAAGACTGCGAGTACTATCTGTGCGGCCCGCCCATCATGAATGCGTCGGTGATCAGCATGCTCGAGGATCTGGGCGTCGAGCCGGAAAACATCATGCTGGACGACTTCGGGGGCTAACGCTTCGCGACCGTCGCCCGTCAACGACCCCGCGTATGGCCTGGCCGCGCGGGGTTTTTGTTGGCTGAATGTAGAGTTGTCCCGCGAGCTGCTCCGCGTATCCAGATGAACGCGGGCGTGAAGGAAAAGATATGCAAGCCAACATCGTTCATTCCGAATCAGGCGCGCCGGGACGGCGCGGGCGAGCGCGCCCGTGGGCGCTGGCGCTGACGCTAACTTTCGCGCTGACTCTTCTTGCAGCTTGCAGCGGCGAAGAGCGCGAACCGATTGCCGTGAGTGGTCCCGCCCAGGGGACAACCTACAGCGTTACGATCATGCAGCCGCCCGCCGAGCTCGACAGGGCCCGCGTTAAAGCGGCCATGGACGAGTTGATCGAAAAGATCGACGCGCAGATGTCGACTTGGCGCGACGACTCCGAAATCGCACGCTTCAACGCCGCGCCCCAGGGCGAATGGGTCCCGGTATCGCCGGAGTTCGCGCAACTGACTCGGCGCGCGCTCGCGCTTGGGCGCGACACCAATGGTGCCTTCGATGTCACCCTGGCGCCTATTCTGAAGGTATGGGGCTTCGGTGCCGGCGCGACCGAGCCCACCCGCCTGCCGACCGCCGACGAACTGGCAGCCGCTCGTGAGCACACCGGGCTCGGGCTTGTCGAAGTACGCGACCAGCCGCCCGCGCTGAGAAAGCGCGGCGCCGGTGTAACCCTCGACCTTGCCGGGCTGGCGCAGGGCTATACGGTCGACCTCATGGCCAAACGTCTCGATGAGCTGGGCGCGAAGCGCTATCTCGCCGAGCTGGGCGGGGAGCTGTATGCGAAAGGCAACAAGACCGGGCGCTCGCCCTGGCGTATCGGCGTGGAGAAGCCCAAGGCCGGTGCGCGGGAAATCGAGCGCGTGGTTGGTCTGGCCGATGCAGGCATGACCACCTCGGGCGATTATCGCGACTATTTCGAAATCGACGGACGGCGCTTTTCGCATACCATCGATCCGCGCACCGGCCGACCGGTTGCGCACGACGTGCGGGCCGTGACGGTAATCGCAAAAGACGCCACCCTCGCCGATGCGATGGCCACCGCCTTGCTGGTCATGGGCGAAAAGGCCGGGCTGCGCTATGCGGATGAACATGATCTCGCCGCGTTATTCGTGAGCGGCGACGCACCGGCGTATACTGAAGCCTACTCCAAGGCATTCGAACCCTACATCGAGGAGTCGAAATGACACAGTTGCTGATACTCACCCTCGTGGCTTTCGCTGTCATGGCGCTGGTCGTCGCGGGCATGGCGGTCGGGGTCATGGTGACCGGGCGCGAAATCAAGGGCAGCTGCGGCGGCGTCGGTGGCGGTGATTGTGCCTGCAGCAAGGGCGGCAACTGCCCGACGACCGACAAGGCGCAGTCGCACTGATGTCTGCGCCATCGCTGGTCGTCAAGGACTACATGCGCGAGGTCCTGGTGACCTTCCGTCCCGACACCGACGCGCTGCGTGCGGTGCATCTGCTGCTTGAAAAAGGCGTCTCGGGCGCGCCGGTCACCGACCGGCTTGGCAACATCGTGGGGTTGCTGTCGGAAAAGGATTTGCTCGGTATCGCGCTCGAGGCGGGCTACCATGGCGACGCTGCGGGGACTATCGAAGCGTTGATGTCGAAAAAAGTCGTGACAATCGACGCAGAAGATAGTATTGTTAGTGCCGCTCGGATACTCCGGGATGCGTCGACGGAGACGCTGCCGGTGATGCTCGAAGGGCGTCTCGCTGGTATGATTACCCGTCAGGACGTGCTTCGTGCATTCGAGAGCCAGCGCTAGTTTAGGCGTATGAAATTACGCATCGGCTAGTGAATTTTTTTTGAAGCTATAGTGACAAATCAGGGCCTTGCATTATGAAGGCCAATTCATTATAGTTTCGCGCCATCGGGTGCGGGGTGGAGCAGTCTGGCAGCTCGTCGGGCTCATAACCCGAAGGTCGCAGGTTCGAATCCTGCCCCCGCTACCACATCTTGGTTGGATTAAAAGCCCCCGATGCGGGGCTTTTTTTATTGGCGCTTTATGTCGCAACGTCTTCACGAACTGCTCGAACCGATCATCAGCGATCTGGGCTACGAGCTCTGGCATCTCGAATCGGTCGGCGCGGGCCGCAACCGCGTGCTGCGTATATATATCGATTCGCCCGAGGGCATCGCACTGGAAGACTGCGAGGCAGTCAGCCATGAGGTGAGCGCGGCGCTGGATGTCGAAGACGAGGGCAGTGACCAGTATCAGCTGGAAGTGTCGTCGCCGGGCCTGGATCGGCCGCTCGTTACCGGTGAGCATTTTCGCCGCTTCATTGGCGAGCGCGCACGCGTCAATATGTTTGCGCCGGTCGCCGGCAAGCGAAAGCTGCGCGGTACGATTCTGGCGGTCAACGGCGACACGGTTGATTTGGGCTGTGACGACCAGACATACAGCCTCGCGACAGGTGATATGGCGAAAGCCCGGCTGGAGCCCGTCTTTGAAGAATAGGGGCTTTGTCGAAGCGGTTTTGCCGGTCAAACGCAACACGAACGATTTCGGGTGGCAGCGATGAACAAGAATGTCCTATTGGTCGCCGAGGCGGTTTCAAACGAGAAAGGCGTCGATCGAGAGATCATCTTCGAGGCGATCGAAGCCGCGCTCTCTTCGGCAACCCGCAAGAAGCACGGCGGCGAAATCGCGGTGCGGGTCGCCGTCGACCGCAAGACGGGTCACTACGAAACGTTCCGACGCTGGCAGGTGATCGAGCCGGGCGCCGAGGGCGAAGACGGCGAGCCGGTATTCATCGAAGCGCCGGATCGCGAGATCTCGCTCGAAACCGCCCGCGAGAACTATCCCGACATCCAGCCCGGCGAGTTCATCGAAGAGCCGATGGAGTCGGTCGAGTTCGGGCGTATCGCAGCCCAGGCCGCAAAACAGGTCATCGTGCAGAAAGTGCGCGAGGCCGAGCGGGCCCAGATTGTCGATCAATACAAGCATCGCGTGGGCGAGCTGATTACCGGGCTGGTCAAGCGCATGGAGCGCGGCGCCGTGATCCTGGACCTCGGTGGTAACGCCGAGGCGATTATCCCGCGCGATCAGATGATCCCGCGCGAGCCGATGCGCCCGGGTGATCGCGTGCGCGGCTATCTTTACGACGTGCGCCCCGAACAGCGCGGCCCCCAGCTTTTCGTGTCCCGTACCAAGCCTGAATTCCTGCTCGAACTGTTCAAGCTGGAAGTGCCGGAAATCGGCCAAGGCCTGATTGAGCTGCGCGGTGGCGCGCGTGATCCGGGCCTGCGCGCCAAGATTTCGGTCCAGGCCAAGGATCGCCGTATCGACCCGGTCGGTGCCTGCGTCGGCATGCGGGGTTCGCGCGTACAAAGCGTGTCGAACGAGCTGGCTGGCGAGCGTATCGATATCATCATGTGGAACGAGAATCCGGCACAGTTCGTCATCAACGCGATGGCGCCGGCGGAAGTCGAATCCATCGTGCTCGACGAAGACTCGGGCAGCATGGATCTGGCGGTCGCCGAAGACGTGCTGGCCAAGGCGATCGGTCGCGGTGGTCAGAACATTAGGCTTGCCTCGGAGCTGACCGGCTGGAAGCTCAACGTCATGACCGTGGAAGACGCGGATGCGAAGAGCGAGGCCGAAGGCGAAGCGTTGCAGACGATGTTTCGCGAGCAGCTCGACGTCGACGACGAGGTCGCCGTCATTCTGGTCCAGGAAGGCTTTACGACCACCGAGGAAATCGCCTACGTGCCCCTCGAAGAGCTGGCCGAGATCGAGGAGTTCGACGAGGATATCGGCGAGGAGCTGCGCAATCGCGCCCGCGATTACCTGCTGTCCAAGGCGATTTCCAGCGTGGAAGGCGGGGCCGAGGTCGACGACGACCTTTACGAAGTCGACGGCGTAGACGAGGAACTTGCCGCCCGCCTGGGCGAAAACGGTATCCTCTCGCGCGACGACCTCGCCGAACTCGGCGCGGACGAACTCGTCGAGATGGTCGAAATGGATGAGGCAACGGCCGGCAAGCTGATCATGGCTGCGCGGGCGCACTGGTTTGCTGACGAGCAGGCCGACGCCGAATAGAATTGTCCTGAACAAACGGACGCCCGGCGCGGCAACGCACCAGCGCGGGCCCCATGGAGTAAGCAGAATATGGCGCAAACGACAGTCAAACAGCTGGCATCGGAAGTCGGTATTCCGGTGGAGCGACTGATCACGCGCTTGGCCGAAGCCGGTGTCTCCGCTTCTACGGAGAGCGACGGCATCAGCGACGACGACAAGCTCAAGTTGCTGCGGCATCTTCGTGAAAGCGGCGGCGCGTCTCGGTCGGGTGGAAAACTCGGTACTCGCAAGAGCGGTGTCTCGTCGCGTCGGCGGTCGACCTCGGAACTCAAGGTCAACACCGGCCGTGGCGCGACCTCGGGTCGTACGGTCAGCGTGGAAGTACGCAAGCGCCGGACCTATCGGCAAGAACAGCAGCCTGAAGCGGCGCCGGAACAGACGCCAGCTCAGGACGCCGAACAGCAGGCGCGCGTAGAAGCCGAAAAGGCAGAACAGGATCGCGTCGCACAGGAAGCCGCGGAACAGGCGCGCCGCGAAGAAGCGGAGCGCGCCGAGGCCGAGGCCAAGGCCCAGCGCGAGCAGGAAGAGGCGCTGCGTCAGCAGGCCGAGGAACGCGCCAAGCGCGAAGCCGAGATCAATGCCCAGCGGGAGGCCAAGGAAAAGGCCGATCGCGAAGCGCTCGACAAGGAACGCGCCAAGCGTACCGTCAAGGTCGACGACGCGCGCTCGCGTGCCCAGGAAAATCTGCGCCGCGCCGCGGAAAGCCATGGTCGCACCCAGGAAGACGTCGACCGCGAGAAGAATCGCGGCAAGCGCAAGGAATTGCACGTCGCCGAAGGCAAGGAAGGGCGGCGCAAGAGCAAGAAGAAGCGGGTTACCCGTAGTGCCAGCAAGGTTAACGTTGCCACCGAACACGGCTTCGAGCGTCCGACCGCCCCGGTAGTTCGGGACGTCGAGATTCCCGAGCTCATCACCGTGTCCGAGCTGGCCCAGCGCATGGCCGTCAAGGGCGGTGATCTGCTTAAGCGCATGATGAAGCTGGGCGTGATGGCCACCATCAACCAGACCGTCGACCAGGATACGGCGTATCTGCTGGTCGAGGAGATGGGCCACAATCCGAAGCCGGTCAAGTCCGAGACGGCGGAAGAAACGCTGATCGACGAAGTACGTGCCGAGGAGAACGAAGTCGAAGGCGTTACCCGCGCGCCGGTCGTGACCATCATGGGTCACGTCGACCACGGCAAGACCTCGCTGCTCGACTATATCCGTCGTACCAAGGTGCAGGCCGGTGAAGCCGGCGGCATTACCCAGCACATCGGCGCCTATCACGTGAAGCACGACAAGGGCGCGATCACCTTTATCGATACCCCGGGCCACGCGGCGTTCACCCGCATGCGTGCTCGCGGTGCCGAGATTACCGATATCGCGATTCTGATCGTGGCCGCCGACGACGGCGTGATGCCGCAGACCAAGGAATCCATCCAGCATGCGCGCGCGGCCGGCGTGCCGATCGTGGTCGCGGTCACCAAAATGGACGTACAGGCGGCCGATATCGACAAGGTCAAGAGTGGCCTGTCGGCTGAAGACATCATCCCGGAGGACTGGGGCGGCGATACCATGGTGGTACCGGTGTCCTCGCATACCGGTGAAGGCATTGACGATCTGCTCGACGCCATCCTGCTGCAGGCCGAGGTGGCCGAATTCAAGGCGCCGATCGACGTGCCGGCCCGTGGCACGGTCATCGAGTCCAGCCTGGAGAAGGGTCGTGGCCCGGTCGCCACCATTCTGGTGAAGGCCGGCACCCTCAAGCGTGGTGACGCCATCCTGGCCGGCCCGCATTTCGGTCGTGTTCGTGCCATGTTCAACGAGCTGGGCGAGCAGGTGAAATCCGCCGGGCCGTCTATTCCGGTCGAGGTGCTGGGGCTGTCCGGCACGCCGGAAGCCGGCGACGATGCGTTCGTGGTGGCCAACGAGAAGCGGGCCAAGGAAATTGCCTCGCAGCGCGACGAGCGCGAACGCGAGAACAAGCTGGCCCAGCAACAGGCCGCACGCCTGGAAGAAGTGTTTTCTGCGATTGGCGAGAACGGCCCCTCGGAAACCAAGGATCTCAACCTGCTCATCAAGGGCGACGTGCAGGGCAGTGTGGAAGCACTGGTCGAGTCGCTGGGCAAGATCCCCTCGGAAGAGGTCAAGATCCGCATCATTTCGAGCGGCGTGGGCGGTATCAGCGAATCCGATGTGGAACTGGCTCTGGCGTCGAAGGCGATCATCATCGGCTTCAACGTGCGTGCCGATGCCAAGGCCCGCAAGGTGATCCAGGAGTCGGGCGTGGACGTGCGCTATTACAGCGTCATCTACGAAGCGATTCAGGACGTCACCGACGCGGTCAGCGGCCTGCTGGGCACGGAAGTGCGCGAAGAGATCATCGGCCTGGCGGAAGTGCGGGATGTGTTCCGTTCCTCCAAGCTGGGCGCGATCGCGGGCTGCCTGGTTGCCGACGGCAACGTGGTGCGTGGCCAGCCGATTCGCGTGCTGCGCGACAACGTGGTGGTCTACGAAGGCGAGCTCGAATCGCTGCGCCGCCACAAGGACGACGTCAACCGCGTGCCGGCCGGTACCGAGTGCGGTATTGGTGTCAAGAACTACAACGACATCAAGCCCGGTGACCAGATCGAAGTCTACGAGCGCACGGAAGTCCAGCGCGCGGTGCAGACGGCGGAGCCGGCCTAGGCCGGCCGCGCAGAGGCGCCGACATGGCACGCGAATTCTCTCGCAAGCATCGGGTGGCCGAGGAGCTTAAACGCGAGCTCGGCATATTGATCACCACCGAGGTCAAGGATCCGCGCGTGCGGCTGGTGGCGATCACCTCGGTCGAAGTCTCGCCGGATCTGGCGTATGCCAAGGTGTTCGTCGGCAGCTTCGACGTCACGGCGCCGCCGGAAGAGTCGAGCAAGGCGATCGAAGGGCTCAACGCGGCGCGCGGTTTTCTCAAGCGTGCGCTCGGCAAGCGGCTGCGTTTGCGCCTGATGCCCGAACTGCGATTTATCGAAGACACCACCGAGCGCGATGCCCAGCATATGCGCGAAGTCATCAATTCGGCGGTGGCCGAAGATCGTCGCCACGGCGACCCGTTGGCCGACGACGACAGCGCCGCCGACGATAGCGAGGCGCATGGGGCGTCGTAAGCGCGGGCAGGATATCGACGGCGTCGTGCTGCTCGACAAGCCTGTCGGTTGTTCTTCCAACGCAGCCCTGCAACGCGTGCGTCGTGCCTTCGATGCTCGCAAGGCCGGCCATACCGGCAGCCTCGACCCGTTGGCGAGTGGCCTTCTGCCCGTATGCCTGGGCGAGGCGACCAAGGTGTCGTCCTATCTTCTGGCGGCCGACAAGACCTATCGCGTGACCGCATTGCACGGGGCCCAGACGGCGACCGGCGATCGCGAGGGCGACATCGTGGCGCGCAGCGACGTCGCCATGCCGGATCGCGGCGCGCTGGAATCGATTCTGGCGGGCTTTATCGGCCCGCAGCAGCAGATTCCGCCCATGTACTCCGCTCTCAAGAAGGACGGAAAGCGCCTCTACGAGCACGCACGGGCCGGCGAGACGGTCGAGCGTGAACCGCGCGATATAACCGTCCACGCGATCGAACTCATCGACTGCGATGCGCACAGCTTTACGTTGGAGACGCGTGTCTCCAGCGGTACCTATATCCGAACGCTGGTCGAGGACATCGCGGCGACCTGGCAGGGCGTCGCCCATGTCGGCAGCCTGCATCGCACGGCGATCGGCCGCTTGGGCACGGAACTGGGCATGACGGCGCTCGCCGATATCGAAGATCGCGCCGCGGCGGGCGAATCGCTCGACCAATGGCTGCTGCCGCTGTCGGTAGCGGTGGCGGATTGGCCGCAGGTGGTGCTCGATCAGTCCAGCGCGGCGGCCATGAACCATGGGCGTGCGGTGGAATGTCCCGCCGCTGTCGACGCGTCGCAGACTCTGTGTATCTGTGATGATCTGGGCCAGATCCTCGGCCTGGGCTATATCGATGAACGCGGCATGCTCGCCCCCAAGCGGTTGTTTGCTCGGCCGCAGCGATAGCGCGCAGCCCAGACCTTCGCGCTGCGCCGGCCCACGCCGCACGGGATCGCGCGAAACCGGTTGTACAGCGTGGCGCCAAGCCGATAGAATATGCGCCTCGCGGCACATGCGGCTGCCGCCCGGTGACCGGAGCGCACGGGCTTTTTCCAAACCGTTTCGTTGGGATGAGAGGTTACGATCTCTTCCCGGCTTGCTGTTTGGAAAAGGCCGGGTTGCTCCAGCCAGGCGGGGCTGCGGTGTTTGTATTGTTATTCAGGAGTAAACATGGCCCTGTCGACCGAAGAAAAAGCCGAAGTCATCAACAAGTACAGCCGTGGCACCGGCGATACCGGTTCCCCGGAAGTACAGGTTGCGTTGCTGACCACCCGCATCACCCAGCTGGGTGATCATTTCAACGCGCACAAGGGCGACCATCATTCCCGTCGCGGGCTGCTGAAAATGGTCAACCAGCGCCGCAAGCTGCTTGATTACATCAAGCGTCGCGATGCGTCGCGTTACAAGGCTCTGATCAGCGAGCTGGGTCTGCGTCGCTAAGCGCGATCATCAGATCCCAGTCAATGAAAGCGCCCCTCGGTAACCCGAGCCGGGCGCTTTTTTGTTTGAAAGACACAGGATATATCTAAGTGAGCAACGTCACCGTTACCAGTAAACAGACCTTCCAGTTCGGCGAACATGCGGTCACCCTCGAAACGGGTGAGATCGCGCGTCAGGCCGACGGCGCCGTGAAGGTGAGCATGGGCGACACCGTGGTGCTCGTCACCGCTGTCGGCAAGAAGGAAGCCGCGCCCAACGCCGCGTTCTTCCCGCTGACCGTCAACTATCAGGAACGCACCTATGCCGGCGGCAAGATTCCCGGCGGCTTCTTCAAGCGCGAAGGCCGTCCCGGCGAAAAGGAAACGCTCACCTGCCGCCTGATCGACCGTCCGATCCGTCCGCTGTTTCCGAAAGGCTTCTATAACGAAGTTCAGATCGTGGCTACGGTCATGTCGGTCGATCCCGAGATCGATGCCGATATCCCGGCCATGATCGGCGCCTCTGCCGCCCTCAGCCTGGCCGGTCTGCCGTTCGCCGGCCCGATCGGCGGCGCGCGCGTCGGCTATGCCGACGGCGAATACGTGCTCAACCCGAGCGCGACCCAGCTCAAGACCAGTGATCTGAACCTGGTGGTCGCCGGCACCTCGGACGCCGTGCTCATGGTGGAATCGGAAGCCAAGGAGCTGTCCGAAGAAATCATGCTGGGCGCGGTGCTGTTCGGCCACGAGCAGATCCAGGCTGCCATTCAGGCCATCGAAGCGATGGTCGCCGAAGCCGGCAAGCCGAAATGGGACTGGCAGGCCCCGGCCAAGGATGAATCCCTGGCCGAAGCCGTCGAGCGCGTTGCCAAGAACGACGTGGTCGAGGCCTATCAGATCGCCGACAAGCAGGACCGCGGTGCGCGCCTGGGCGAGATCAAGGAAGCCGTCGTGGCCGAGCTGGCCGTCGAGGAAGGCGAAGAAGGCTGGAGCCGCGACGACGTGAAGGGGGCGCTGGGCGCCCTCGAGAAGACCACCGTGCGTTCGCGCATTCTCGAAGGTCAGCCGCGTATCGACGGTCGCGACACGCGCACCGTGCGCGCGCTGGATATCAAGACCGGCGTACTGCCGCGCACCCACGGTTCGGCACTGTTCACGCGTGGCGAAACCCAGGCACTGGTCGTCACCACGCTGGGCACCGGCCGCGATGCGCAGATGATCGACGCGGTCGAAGGCAAGTACGACGACCCGTTCATGCTGCACTACAACTTCCCGCCCTACAGCGTGGGCGAGACCGGCTTCATGGGCAGCCCCAAGCGTCGTGAAATCGGCCACGGCAAGCTGGCCAAGCGCGCCATCATGGGCGTGCTGCCGGATCTGGAAAAGGAATTCCCCTACGTCATGCGCGTGGTGTCGGAAGTCACCGAATCCAACGGCTCCTCCTCGATGGCCTCGGTCTGCGGCACCAGCCTCGCGCTGATGGACGCCGGCGTGCCGATCAAGGCGCCGGTGGCCGGCGTGGCCATGGGCCTGATCAAGGAAGGCGACAAGTTCGCGGTGCTTACCGACATCCTCGGCGACGAAGACCACCTCGGCGACATGGACTTCAAGGTGGCCGGCTCCAACGACGGCATCACCGCCCTGCAGATGGACATCAAGATCGCCGGTATCACCCGCGAGATCATGGAAGCCGCGCTTGAGCAGGCCAAGGAAGGCCGTCTGCACATTCTTGGCGTCATGAGCCAGGCGATCGACAAGCCGCGCCAGGAAGTCTCCGAGTGGGCGCCGCGCATCTTCACCATCAAGATCGATTCCGACAAGATTCGCGACGTGATCGGCAAGGGCGGCGCGACCATCCGTTCGATCACCGAGGAAACGGGTGCGTCGATCGATATCGAGGATGACGGCACGATCCACGTCGCCGCGGTCGACAAGTCGGCTGCCGACATGGCGATCAAGCGTATCGAGGACATCACCCGCGATATCGAAGCCGGCCAGGTCTATGAAGGCAAGGTCGTACGTATCGTCGACTTCGGTGCGTTCGTGAATCTGGTGCCGGGCCGCGACGGCCTCGTGCATATCTCCCAGATTGCCGACCACCGCGTCGAAAAGGTCAGCGACGAGCTTTCCGAAGGCCAGACCGTCAAGGTCAAGGTGCTGGAAGTCGACCGCCAGGGCCGCGTGCGTCTGTCGATGAAGGAACTGGCCGAAAAGGCGTCGGAAGAGACGTCCGACGAAGGCTGATAGCCGACATTACGCTGTCGGTACCGACAGCTGTGTCAAAAAGGGCGTCCCACGGGGCGCCCTTTTTTTGTTTCAGAGCAGGGCACAGCGACCGTCGGCTTGCGAGCGCGAGGGCTGCGAGGGCGACGGCGTGCATTCGTCAGGGTGCCGGATACCGCGTCCCGGTGGCTCCAAGATTGCGCAAGGCCAGTTGTCGAAGGGGGCGCTTTGCCCGCGTAGTTCGTCGCTGAACTCGATCGATCGGAACGGCGCGTTGGCGACAAGCACCCTGATCGGGTCGGAATGCACCGATGCGAGCGCTGGCGAACGGTCCGCGGTCGAACATCGGATGCGCTCGCGCGGCTTGGCTCAGTCGGCGATACACTCGACGCTTGGCCGTAGATCTCGCGCGGCGCTTCGGGGCGAGCGCCTTTTGGAGATGGGCGCGAAGGGCAGAGGGGTGCTTTCTTGGCCGGGCCGCAGAAAACAGCCGGCGTGGCCAGGTGCTCCAAATGGTTTCGCGGCCTGCGGTCGTCGCGCGTCGGCGTTCGCATACCGGCTATAACAACCCGAACATCCTTGTGTTTAATGCAGGGTCGATCGCCACCGACCCGCGTAAGTGTCCCGCCGTGTCGGCTAAATTTCGAGTCGCGCGCGGCTTGTCGGGGCCGGATCGATTTAGAAGCATTGATTAATAAGCCCCGGCCTTGGAGTATATGGGTGTTACCAGCATTCAGGGGAAGTTTGCATGCCCAATCTTGCAGCGCTGACGGCGCCTATTACCGAAGAAGATCCCTGCGGCGAGGACATGTCCCTGTCGCCCGAGTTCGACGCAATTGTCGAGGCGCGCCGGGCCGACGATCCGAGCCTGGAGCAGGGCGACTGGATCAAGGATCTCAAGGCTGCCGACTGGCCGCGTGTCGATACCCTGTGCACGCAGCTGCTCGCGGACAAGACCAAGGACATCCGTGTCTGTGTCTGGTTGACCGAGGCCTGGGCGCATCTGAACGGCTTCTCGGGCATTGCCAGCGGTTATCGCGTGCTTTCGCAGCTGTGCGCGACTGATTGGGACAGCCTGCATCCGCTACCTGATGAAGAAGACGGTGACCAGGAGGCCCGTATCAACAATCTTGCCCGGTTGTTGCAATTGTCGGTGCCTCTGATGAAACAGCAGCCGGTAACGGCTTCCGATATCGGTCGATTCAGCCTGGCCGACCTCGAAGGCGCACGACGGGCGGTACAACAGACGCGGGGCAACGAGGACGACGCCGAAGAGAATGCCGAGGCTGCGAACCGCCTCGCACAGTTCGAATCCGCACGTCGCGATACCTCGGGCTCGTTCTATGCGGATCTGATCGAGGACTTGGAAGAGTGCCGCTCTGCCGTGCAGGAACTCGAGAGCACGCTCGACGACAAGCTCGACGGGGATGCCCCCGGCTTTGCCCGCGTGCATGAAACGCTCGGCGAAGTCTATTCACTGGTGGAAGGGTTTGCCGACGCAGCGGGCGCCACCCGTCAGCCGTCGAAAAAAGCCGCGCCCGCCGCGTCGCAAACCGATGCCGCGCCGGCACAAGCAACGGCTGCGGCCGAGGCGCCGGCGGCGCCGGCGGCGCCGGCGCGAAGCGCTACGCCGACACAGATACAAACACGCGCTCAGGCCCTGTCGCAGCTGCGGCTCGTGGCCGATTTCTTCCGCCGTACGGAGCCGCACAGCCCGGTCGCCTATCTGGCCGACACCGCGGCGAACTGGGGCGAGATGCCGCTGCATTCGTGGCTGCGCAACGTCATTCGCGACGAAGGAGAGCTGGCCCACGTCGAGGAGTTGCTGGGCCTGTCGCGCATGCG
Source organism: uncultured Salinisphaera sp. (assembly GCF_964012375.1). Lineage (NCBI taxonomy): Bacteria > Pseudomonadati > Pseudomonadota > Gammaproteobacteria > Salinisphaerales > Salinisphaeraceae > Salinisphaera > uncultured Salinisphaera sp. The sequence continues at coordinate 14,043 of NZ_CAXGSH010000048.1, read as the reverse complement.
TCGCGGCGAAGATAGCGACTCCTTCGAATAGCCGGGCATACGCGGCGGCGAGCTCATATGGGCCAGCCGCCGCGCGTTGGCCCGCTGTATTGCGACACCATCGGGCCCGGCGTCCGATGTCGGGCGATCGCTTGATTGACGCCCCAGCGCTGGCCGGCGGTGGGCCCGCGTTATTCGAGTATCCGTGACTATTCGGCGTCGTTCTTATTATCGGCGTTACGGATACGGAACTCGATACGGCGATTGCGGGCCCGCCCGGCGGCCGTATCGTTGCTGGCGATCGGCCGCTGCGAGCCCGCACCCAGCGTGATCAGTGATCTTGCCGGTATGCCCTTGTCGACCAGGGCGGCCTTGACCGCTTCAGCCCGATTGGCGCTAAGTGCGAGGTTGGCCAGGCGCGAGCCGCTGTTGTCAGTATGGCCGATGATCTCGACGCGCTTGTTTTTGAGTTTGCTGATGGGGCCCGCCATTTCGTCGACGATCTGGAGCCCCTGCGGCGTCAGCGTGGCACTGCCGCTTTCAAATTCGATGGTGCGATTGGCCAGCGCGTCGTCGAGAATTTTCTGCTCCGATGCGCCAATCGCCAGGTTGTTCTCGATCGAATAACTGGGGTTGAGCTGGGTGGCCATCTTGCTGACGATATCCTGGCGCTGGGCCTCGTTGACGACGTCGCCGCTGATCTGGGCGTCATTGCCCTTGATAACGAGCTTGCCGCGCGACACGTTGCTCAGGTCCGACACCAGCATGCGATCGAGATAGGTTTCCCAGTTGGGTGGGGCGACGACATCGCCGATGGTGACTTCGTCGATGACCCGGTCGTCGCCGTAGATGGCGCGCAGGCGCTTGAGTACCACCGCTTTGGTGTTTTCGTTGGGGACGACCCCGGTGACCACCACCTGATTGGTTGGCGCGGTACCCGATACGCGAGCGCGCGGCGCGTTCGTCTGCGCGTTGTCCGCGTCTTCACCCTGCGTCTGTGCCTGCGCGCCAGCCGCGGCGCTCAGCAGGGCGAGTACCACACATAGTTGCTTGATCATGGCCTAATCCCCGAGAAAGACGTCGCGATAGATGGAGCGCGCGCTGCGCATTGTCACATCCGGCTGGGCGAGATAGTTGGCCAGCTTCTGCAGGCCGTAATCCGAGCGGGTTTGTGCTTCCACCCAGTCCGGATCGTCGAGGGTGATGTTCTGTTGGGCGCCGGTTTCCGGGTCCAGCGCGGAATGCAGCGTAATTTCAGGCGCGCCGTTGAAGCCGAGCAGCATCCGCGCCTTCGTCTCGACGGCGTGGATGAATACCGAGAGTTCGAACTCCGCGCGCGCGAGAAACGGGGTGATCAGGTCGAGCCAGAGCGCGGCGACCGGGTAGCGATAGACCGGGTCGTCGGGCAGCGGCAGCGCCAGCCCCTTGTCCAGCCGCGAAGCGCCACTGGCCATGACCGGCTGTAATAGCAGGCCGAGCGCCGGCAGCAGGTTCCTGAGATCCACCGGATGCCCCGAATCGCGCAAGGCGCCTTCCAGAGCACCCAGCGTCTGGATCGCGAGAAAGTCCTTCATGTGGGCATCGTAGGCGCGGGCGTCGGTTTCGACTTCGACCTCGATATCGCCATAGGTGCCCAGCAGTGCGCTGCAGTCGGTGCTGCTGACGAGTTCGTTCGTCAGGCTTTGCATGCGTGCCCAGAGCCGGCTCAGTGCCAGCGGGCTGCGCGCGGCAAAGGCAAGCGGCTGCTCGACCTGCAGGGTGCTCGCGGTCAGAAACGGGAACCGGCGACCGGACTGGTCCCGGCTGTTGATGACATGGCCGGCCACGGCCAGGCGACGACGCGACCCCAGAAACGCGAAATGCAGCGGTGCGGCAGCATCGTAGGTGGTTTTCCAGTGCGGATCGCTCGACACACGTTCCATCGTGCCGTCGAGCCAGCCGTCGAGGGTCGACAACAGGCGATGGTTTTCACCGGATTTGATGAAGTCGCCGCGCGAGGGCACTTTGCCGAAGTAGGCGACACGGGTAGCTGTAATCTTGCTCATGGGCTGTCCTGCACCGCAGCAGACGTGGCCGCCGGGGCGGTTTCGCTAGGAGTGGCATCCGCTTCGGCCGAGTTGGCAGCCGGCGTTGTTTCTTCGCTGTCGTCGTCGGCGGCCGGCATGGCGGTGGACTCGCTGTCTGCGCCCACGATGGTATCCGGCAGGCGTAATGCAGCAATGCCCTTGTTCTGCCGGCCGCTTTGCGGATTGCTGATGATACGCAGGTTGACCGCAACCACGAGGTTGCCCTTCGACCAGGACAACCTGAATATGTTGTCGCCTTTGCGTTCCCGCGCGGCCGACTTGATCATCTTCTGCAGGCCGAATCGACCCGGGAAGTTGATCAACTCAACGCTCTGGCCGTCGAAGGTCGTGGCTTCAACGCGCACGCCCGGCGTTCCCTCCGGATTGGGCCAGACAAAGTTCGCCCACTGGGGCGGCGTATTGCGGTATTTCAAACGCTGCCCGTCGAGCACGATCGAATATTCGCGTACGCCGGGCGCCGGCAATGGTTGAATCTGGAACACCGTCTGCTGCACGGCGCTACCGCCGTCCGCGGGCTGCGGCATACCCTGGGCGCCGAGTGGCGAAACCCACTGCGAAAAGTTCTGGGTGAACGCCGGCGTCAGGCTCAGCCCGATATCGGCCCAGGTGCGTGGCGTCAGCGTGTTGCCACGGCGAATCACCAGCGTCTTGAGGTTTTCGTCGGCAAACTTCGCGATGGCGCCGTCCGGCCCGAATACCTGGGCGATTTCGCCGCCGGAGGCTTCGACCGTGGCATCGGACGTGAACGGATACTTCGGCGCCAGTGTTTCGCGATACGTATCGTAAACGCGGGCCTGCCACTGGCGGTTGACTTCGTCCTGAGCCGGGTCCACGACGGCAGCATAGGCCTGCACAAGCGGACGTACCAGCAGCGGGCGGATGGTGGCGCGTTGTTGCTCGGGAATCGCCGGCAGCATCTGATTCTCGACGTACTGCAGGGCAGATGCCAGTTCCGAGCCTTCACCCTTGAGGGTCTGCACCATGAGTTCGGTGCTGCCCGGGCCCATATCGCCTTCGTTTGCGATCTGGTTGAAGCGCGTGCGTACCTTCGACAGGGCATCGATATAACTGCTGAGCAGGGATTCGTTGGAATCGCGCTTTTTCACCAGCTGTGCGATACCGGAAAACTCGGCGCCGACCGCGCCGAGCTTGGGCCCGGCGCCCGTCGAACCGCTGTCGTCGGATTCGATATTTCCCAGGTCCGCGCTGTCGACGTAGTAGGCCGCGCGGTTGGCCTGATGCGGCGTGCGCCGCAGTATCACGCGTTTGAACCAGTCGACGATACCGCCTTGCACGGCTTCGGCCTGTTCGTCGTCGACCATGGGGCTCTTGTTGTCCCAGGCGGTCTGTAGATAGATCGCGCCGAGCATGCGACGCAACGGCGAGGCCGAGGGGTCGCCCAGCCGATTAAGCTTCTCCGCAGCCTGCTCGAAGCTGTCGAAGCTGTTGACGGTCAGCCCCTGAATGAACTTGCGCCATTCCTCGACGTATTCCGCCTTGTATTTGTCGATCAGGCTTTTTTCGATCTCCTGCGGGCTGCCTTGCAGGGTCAGGTCGTTGCTCTGGCTGGTGCGCAACACCCAGTCTTCACTCTGGAGCTCCTGGGTTGCCGCGTTCTCGAACGCGCCCTTGATGAACTGCTCCCATGCCTGGCGCGAGAACGTACCCGATACCGCATAGCTGCCTTCGATGATCGAGCCCGAATCGGTCTCTGCCTGTTCCGCATCGCCACTGCTCTGGTCGCCGAGAATGCCCGCGACCGTCACCGGCGGGAACCGTGTCGATGCCCGCGCCTTGATGTCCGCATACACGCGTTCGCGCGCGGGCAGGCCGGCCATCACGCTACGCAGTTCCTCGCGCGTGTCGGCGGCAAGGCTCAAGCGGTTTTCGATCATGGGCCAGTCGGGGGCGCTGACATGGCCGAGGTAGAACGAGATCACCTCTTCGGCATCGCGGATCATCTGTTCGCGGGGCATGCCGCCTCGATTGGCTTCCAGCCAGCCGCGCCAGAAGCGGGTGAGCTGGTCGTAGAGGTGCTTGGTGTCGACGCGCGATTTGTCGCCGAGCATGAGGTAGGTCTTGAGCGCGTTGTACGCGTCCTTGACGTCGGTCGGATCGGCGCGCTCGTAGGTGCCGCTGCTTGCACCGGTTGCATCGGCCGCGGCCCGCGGGCTGCTCTCATCAAGCTGATCGGCGTTCTGGTTGACCTGGACCAGGAACGCTTCCAGCTTCTCCTTGACCGGCTCGAGCAAGAGCGCGCGTGTACCCTTGAAGTACTCGCTGCGCAGTTTGTCGAGCATGGCGTCGCCGTGATACAGGCCCAGCCCGAGCGACCACGGACGATCGTTCTGATAGCTCTCGAGCTGATCGATGCGCTGCTCGAGGATATTGAGTGCCTCGAAACGCGAGGCCAGATCCAGCTGGCCGTTCTGTACGGCGACCGCCTGCTGCAGATCGTTGTTGACCTCGGCCAGCAGCTGTTGATTGCCGAAGTACGACCATGTCCAGCCGGCGAAACACAGGCCGAGAATGGCCACCGCGCTGAAGAACACCGCATAGCGGAAACGGTTCTTGGCCGGGCTGGTGTACTGGCGCACCAGCCGGCTGTCGGCGAAGATCACGCGCCGGAACAGATCCGACAGGAAGAACCCGCTGGCCGCCTTGCCGACCGCTGGTTTCTGCTCGGCGGCCTGCAGACCGAAGCGCTGCGCCACGCGTTCGCTCGAGTGCTCGACGGGCTGTCCTTCCTGAAGGGCACTCGTGAAGTAGAAGCCGCGAAACACGGGGTTGAACTGGTACGGATTCTCTTCGAAAAGCGTGTTGATGAAGGCACCGATCGCGGGCTTGATCGAGGCGAACTCCAACGGAAACGTGAATACTCCCGGGGCCATCGGCTGGCCACGGTTCATCGACATCTGGGCGAGGCTCATCTCCTTGAGGCCGCGATAGAGTTCGTCGAAACGCTCGTCGAACAGCGCCACGGCGTTGCGGTTGCTCTCGATATCGTAGGGCAGGGTCACGCCCCACACCCGCTCACGTTCGCCGGTGTCGGCCTCGGCGAAGAAGTCGTTGAAGCCCGCGATCAGGTCGGCCTTGGTAAACAGCACATAGACCGGCGCGAAGATCTCCAGGCGTTCGGTGAGTTCCTGAACGCGCTGGCGCAGCTGCTTGGCAAGGTTGATCGCGAACTCGGGGCCGCGCTCGGTCAGGTCCAGGACGTTAACCGCGATGATGATGCCGTTGAGCGGTGCCTTGGGACGGTAGCGCTTGAGCAGGTCGACGAAGCCCAGCCATTCGCTGCGATCCTCTTCATGAACCGAAAAGCGCCCGGCGGTATCGAGCAGGATGCCCTCGGTGGTGAAGAACCAGTCGCAGTTGCGGGTCCCGCCGACGCCGTGGATGACCTTGCCCGATTCCTCTTCGAGCGGGAATTGCAGCCCGGAGTTGATGATCGCGGTGCTCTTGCCGGCGGCCGGATTGCCGATCACCATGTACCAGGGCAGCTCATAGAGAGCGGCACGGCCGGATGTATGGCCGATCTTGGAGGACTTGATGGTCTTGATCGCCGACTGCAGGCGATCACGCAGCGCGGCAATCTCTTCGCGTTTTTTGCCGCTGGAATTGCTGACCGCCTTGTCGGCGTCCTTTTCCAGCATGTCGCCGAATTCGTTCGCGGCCTTTTTCGACTTGTGACGACGCCACAACCAGATCGTGCCCCAGACCAGCAGCCCTATGATGATCAGGGACTCGATCAGCAGAGCCGCGGTACGCCAGGAATCGGCCACGAGCAGCACGAATATGGCCAGGGCAGCAATGCCGATCCCGATCAGGGTGCGCGGGTCTGTAAAGAATCGTTTAACGCGTGCCATGGGCTGTGCTCGAAAACGTTAGAAAGAAGGTCATGCCGCGGTCGCGGCGGGTTCGGAGTCGTCGCGGTCGGATTCCGGCCCGGCGGGCGGCTGTAGTACCGCGGCGGCGCGCTGTAGGGGGTGCGATAAACTGATGGCCAGCACCGGCCGGCCCGTGTTTCTTACCGCACTATGGCTTAGCGCGAGGGCCGCTAGCGTGCCGACGAAGCCGAGATCGCCGCAGGCCGTGCCGATATTCGGGCACTCGGCGGTCGGGTCGAGGTGGTCGAGTTTGTCGCCGATCAACTGTGCGCGTTCTCGACCCTGTGTGGCGTCGATACCGGCGTCACTGATAACAAAGCCGATATCCTCGGCCGCGCAGCGTGCGTTGGCGAGCGCTTTGGTGCCCAACCGACCCAGCAATGCCTGATCCTCGCTGCGGCGGGATTTATCGCCCGCACGCGTCTTCCGGTCGCCCATGGCGGCACGATGCACCCGGGCATAGTCGGCCGACGCCACATCGGCAAGCATCGGGTGAGTCACAACCACCACGCCTGCGGCGCCTTCGCCCGGCACCATACCGCCCGGATTGGACTGGCTGAACAGCCGGCCTTCACCATCAAGCCGGGCGATCTCGGTGTCGCCGATGAGCGAGTCGCAGGCCAGAATCACGCAGAGGCTATTCCGGTCTTCGTTATGGGCCGCAAGGGCGAGATCGTTGAGGTCGCCAAAGCCCGGCGCGCCGGCGCGCTGGATCGCGTGTTTGGCGGCCACGGTCAGCTCGGGATGCAATAGCTGTGCTTCGGCGTGTTCACGAAACCAGGTGCTGGCCAATTCCCGATGCGCGACAGACCAGTGTGCGGGCAGCAGCAGGCGCATATGCAGTGGGGGCGGGTTCGCGGCCTCGCGGTCCGGCGAGTCGTGGGGCGGTTCGCCGTCGGCGTGCGCCTGCAGTTCGGCAAAAAGCTGTGCCAGCTGGCCTGCCAGCAGATCGTCGAGCACGCCACGTCCCATGGCCAGGGCCCGCATTTGTTCGGGCGACCAGCGCAGAGGCGTGTCGTTGTGCTGGTCGGGCAAGGCGAGCGCTTGTTCGAGTCCCTCGTCGGTGATGTCTTCTACACGCGTCGCAAACACCGGGAAGCCTTGGTCATCCACGAGGGCATCATCCAGGCCCGGGCGTGTCTTTCCCTCGGCCAGCACGGCCAGCGCATCTTCGCCGCTACTGCCCACGGGCAGTCGCAACGCGCTGTCGAGCAAGCATAGATACAGTTCATCTTCGGGACGGGACGCTTCGGCCGGCGTGTCGCCGCCGCCGTTGGCATCCGTGCTGGCGACCTCGGCGTCCGTATCGTTGTTTCTAACGCGCTTCAACAACGCTTTCCCACCGAAGAAAACGGCAATCACCGCGATCGGCATCCCGACCAGGTACAGCGCGAGTTCGGCGCCGGTCGGATCCGTGCCGGTGACGCGCCAGTAGCCAATCACCAACAGCCAGATCGCCAGGAAGACCAGCGCGAGTAACAACAGCCCCTTTAAAACCTTGCGTAACATCGTTGCGCGCTTTTCCCCCGGAATATCGCGTATCGGGCGACGTGCCTCGAACAGCCCGTCGCCGGGTTCAACCGCCCCTGGTTTTCAATAACAATAGCTTATGGGCCCGTTAAAACCTATCTGACAGAGCGGCAAAGCCGTGGTCAGGCGTTATCGTGTCTTGTTGTGATGACGATCATTATGGGCACTGAAGCCGGGCCGTCGGCCGTGCCGTAGACGGCTCAGGCCGGATACCGCGCTGGCGACCGTACTCACTCCTTCTTGTCGATGCGTTGTAGCAGCAGCTGCAGAATCGCAACGTCCGGATCATCGTTGGAGACGTTCGACGGCCTGCGACTGCTACTGCTCGGCAGCGCAGGCTCGGACAGCTGGAGCGAGTCCGCGAGCAATGCGGTGGGGTAATCGTCGCCGATGCTGCCGTGAATGTCGTTCTTCGTATCGGATTCCGAAGCCGCCGATAGCGCAGCGGCCTCCGATGCATGCGCTTCGGTAGCTGCCTCGCCGTTCGGCGACAACATGTTCATCGAGTCGGCAAACCCCGGGCTCGCGGCGCGTCCTTGGGTAATCACGGCCGTTTTCGTCGGCTGGCTGCCTGCTTTTTCGTTCGCCGCCGGCCGCTGGCTGGGTGCGGAGCTATCGGTCTTTGCGACTGCTGAGCCGCTCGCGCCTGTGGAACCGGCGGCAGAGGTCACGGGTTGACGACTGGCCATGTCGTCCCTTGGCGCATCCGAGACGAACATGAACTGATACACCGTCAGCAGGGTGCAACCGATCAATATCCCAAGCCCAAGCCAGCGCAGATGCGTCAACGCCGACGGCTTGCCGGTGGCTGGCTCCATGCGCGCCAGGAAGCCGCCGTATCGCGCGTGATCCGGATCATCGGCATTATGGTCGCCGAGCAGGCTGTATGGCATCTGTACAGGCACGTATCGTCCTTGCGTAAGATGGCGATAGCTGCATAGTGCCAAATAATCGAAAAATTTGTCACCCAAGCTCAAGGCGTGCTCGCTTAGGTTCCGGCCGCACTGTATGAACTTTTGCTATCGACCGCGGTAAGGCTGCCGAGCGGTAAGAAGCAGTTCCACGAGTAAAAGTCGGCCAGTTAAGTGTGTCCAAGACGGAAACGGTACGAAATCTGACGTGACGATTATTTGGATTACGCTTTATTTCGTCGCGGCGCTTTTGGTGCTCTTCTTGATCATCTTTCCGGATGGCCGGCGTTCGGTTTGGGACGGGTTGCGCTCTGCGGTAAGCCGGTTTGCGTCGAGTAGGCGGTCCGCCGCGCGTGGCGCCAGTGCCGGTACGGCCCGGGTGATGCGCAACGGCGGGCGTGCAGCGCGCTGGTTCTCTAGGCATCGCTGGATCGCACTCGCGGTCCTGCTGTTATTGACCTTTCCCGTGCTGGTTGTCGTTCAGATGCAGGGTCTACTGGACTTCGACAACTATCGTGAAGCCGAGCGCGAGTCGAACCCCCTGGTTGCCAGCCTGCTCCGCGGCGAGCGGCTGGCGCCGCCGCAACCGCTACCGCCCGAGGTGTTCACCACACGCGAGGTTGAGTCCGTACGGCCCGATCTACGCCGCGCGAACCGTAAATGGGACCGTCTCAAGCCCGAATTCGCGCAGCTACTGTTACAGGTCTACAAGGACATGCGCGACAAATACGGCTATCAGATGGTGCTTATCGAGGGCTATCGAAGCCCCGAACGCCAGCGCCGGCTCAAGTCCAAGAGTGGTTACGTCACCAACGCCGGGCCATATCAGAGTTATCACCAGTTCGGGCTTGCAGCCGACTCTGCCTTCTTGCGCAATGGCAAGCTTGTTATTGCAATCGAAGACGAGTGGACACAGCGCGGTTATGACCTCTATGGCAAGCTTGCACAGCAGTACGGTCTGACCTGGGGCGGCAACTGGTCTTTTCAGGATTTTGGCCACGTAGAGCTTCACGGCACGCGGTACGACGACCCAACCAAGCACCGTCGCTGATTCACACACGGCAAATCGAACGAACATGGAGGACAGCATGTCTCGACCATTCATCGTTGTAGGCGACAAGACCGATCACGGCGGCACGGTCATAAGCGGCGCGCCCACCTCGATAACCGGCGGTAAACCGGTTGCCCGTATTGGCGACGAAGTCACATGCCCCAGAAGCGAATGCGTGGCACGAGGCATGGGCACGAACCGTATTGTCAGCGGCGACCCAACAGTAATGGTCGACGGCCAGCCGGTGGCCCGCCACGGTGACAAGACCGAGTGTGGCGCCACGCTCATAGCGGGCCAGATGGCGACGTCTACCGACTAGGCTCGGATTGCAGCGAAGCAGGCAAGCCGAGCGTCTTATCCGGTTGAAGAGTATGGTGCGGTAACGTTCCGAGCTGTATGGGTCCCGCAAGCGGTGAAGAAGCGAGTTGACGAGGTAGGTACTCCGAAACGTGCGGGAAGCGTCGTCAAATCTGTTGTGCCTTACTCCGCCAGCGTCGTCTGTAGCTTCCGGCGCGGTTTGTTTTTTAGTTTTTCTGAGCGCGCCCACTGATCAATACTGTGCGGGTCTATGTAAGGATGCTTGAGAGGTGGTGGTCAGGCTCTATCAAAAAATAACAGGCTGGCCGTCCAGTGGTTAGCGAAGCGGGTTTATTTCTGTCGAAGAACTGAAAGCGTTTTGCTGGGTGGCGCCGTACCATCCATTCTTCGTATTAGTTATGTATCGTGGGAATCCGGCGGTGATTACCGAGAACGGTTACCGGCACCGGCGATCGACTTATCGAGATTATTCGCGTTCAAACGTTAGTCGTTGCGGAAGGTAGGGGATGTCCTTTTCTCGTAGCGTCGTCCACGTCAGGTTATTTCCCTCCACACACATCGAAATATCAGTTTTTAACTTCGGCTCATAATAACTGTTGACCTCAGCTTCATAGCATCCGGGGCTATCAGCTCGAAATATCCTAAACCTGTCAATCGACTCGTCAACGGCGCAATTAATACGGTTTCCGCTATTCGAAACGAAGCAATACGAGACGTACATTTTGCCGTCGTCGTTAACGATTTTCAGGCTTCGGGCTGTGTGGCTATTCTCGCTAACCCAAGAGCCCGATATCGGAGGGATGTGTTGCGCAGAGCACGACGCCATAAGGGCAGCCGATAACAAAGCCGCAGTATGGGCAGGCCTGGAGAAAAGCACGAGAGCTCCGAGTAGACGATGATCAGTGGTTGTATTGAGAGATAGGGACGGTGGCGATCGCACGGGTAGACGATGGGCCAAGTTTAAGCGGCAGCATGCTGAAGTTCGTCGGATGAAACTCCTACTTCCATGAGCAAGCTACGCGCTAATATAACCACTGGATCGGTTATTCGCAGAAAGATGATTTGAGGCGAGCGAGAAGAACTGGATCCGCCTTTATTTCCGTATTCTCTAGCAAGCCAACAGCGGCGCCAATGTCCATATCTTCGTTATAACTCTTGCCGAGGAGGAAAAGCATCGCGTTAGGATATGCGTTCTCGTGATTCGAAATCTCTTTAGCACTTCGGCCTGCTACGCTGGAAATAAGGCGCCGGATACTCGATTTTTGGATTCTATTGTTCTTTCGTATTTTGATATCTTCGATATCTCCGAGGTGTAGAAAGGTCTCCACCTCGCCAGCGGAAACTAGTTTATTGTCGCTCAAGAACAAGTAGTTATAAATCCGTGAGCCCTCCATTCCGCCTTGGTTCACAATGACTGAAATAAAACCTAAAGGACTTGATTGGACGGCGGGGTAATCTGGGGCGTCGTAGCTATATGAAAGTTTTTGCCCGCTTGCTAACTCTACGTTAATAGTGAGCAATTTCGTCGCTGGCTCGTTCGGCCGTTTCTTTGCCTCTATCGTGTAACTAGCGTGATATCGCTCGCCGTTCGAAAATATGCCGTCTAGGTCGGCGCCATGGGCGGCGTTAAACCCGAGGTATAGTATTAATAAAGCTAAATATGCGTAGTTCGGTAACGCTTTAATCATCATCGATGGTGTGCTCGGCGGAGTTTACTGAATTCTGCGCTGTCTCGGCCATTGATCGGTGGCGCTTGTACCAATTGGAGTTGGTCAGACTGCTTGAGTCGATTTCATAGTGGGAAAAAGTCTGTCCAGGATTCGTCTGGCAAGTATCGGCATGAAAAATTCGCGCTAGTTTATTCAATGCGAGAAACCTATTCTCCACGTGCCTAAATCCGCCGTTTACCGCGACGGTTATCGCGAAAAAGTCATTGGCATCCGCTTTAGGGTTTATGTCGCCCCAAGCGCTACCACTACGCCAATACCAACACCCTGATCTAGTAGTCTCTAAGATTGAATGGCTGACGATATCAGGCTGAGATGCGATATCTGGATTGTTTACCGCGTCGCCGTACGAGGCGTAATTCGGTCTGTGCGTGAGCTGGATTAAACCGCGTCCGTGATAGTTGGCGCCACCGTTGTATCTAGACCAGCCACTGGGCATTGATCCGTCTTTGTTCCGGTACTCCTCATTCGTCCTCAACTCATCGCACTCGTGTATCATTTGCGACAGAAAATGCGCTTTTCTGCCGCACGTATTAATCTCGTGGGAATGCATAAATCGATTCAGGTGCGTCAGAAAGCGCGACTTATCGAAATTTCTCACTGATCTGTCGTAGGCTTGGTAGAATAAGCCGTTTTTCTTTACGTCGTCAGGAAGGATCAAATCTAGGTCGGATTCAGTAATATTCTTCCCGCAAGAGCAGCGTTGAGGAAAGTTGGCGATCAAGCCGACTGGGTGAAAGTGCCAAGCAACGGGTGTCGAAAGTTCGCCCACATCATTCCACCACTGGAGCCGTCGAATTCGTTGTTTTTCCTTGGCCCAGTCTGTTTCGTTAAGGCCTGTCATGTAGCGGTCAAGAGAGTCCCATTTGTCCATGCTGCCGCCCCACTCACTCTCGAACTTGACGATCAAGTGGGATAAAGAGTTCGCGGTGGCGGAATTGGCAAGAGCGGACTTGATCTCTTGCTTGCTCAACTGGCCGTCGTTATCGAGATCGATATCTTCGCGAATCTTGTTGAACAAGGCGCTGCCATCGGTGCGATCCGCGAGGGCTTTATAATCTCGTTCTTCTTCGGGGCGAGCGCTGCGATTGGCTATCAGGCTACGCGCCATCTGTTGGTCGAGCGAGGTGCTTTCTTCTACAAACGAGAACCCATGCCACGCCCACGGCGAGGGTTCTTCATTATCCGGCTCATCCGATTGTCGCGTTCGGTTCGGGTCGCTATCGCGGCGGCCCTGATTAGCTTCGGAAGCGCGCTCTCGGCTCGTGCTCACGAACGCTGGTACATCGTCGGTGCTAAAAACTTCGATATGTACCAGCGGGGCTGGCTGCTGGTCGGTGTAGCGTTGATAGGAACCTGGATAGCCGACGAGTGCGCCGGCTGAGATCGGCATCGGATCGTCCAGGTTTACTATCGTGTCGGCGGTCGCATCGAGAGCAGGGCCTTCAAGCTCGCCTTTATAGGCGAATAGGCCGGCCGGATCTAGCTCAGGTGGTTCGGTGGCGCCGGTGTTGATGCGAAGTACGGGGAAATAGCCTGGCCAGTCGGGTTTGGCCGGGCCTAATGCTAGCTTGGCTCCCGAAATCGCTAAGCCTTTTATCTGGTGACTTTCGTCACGAAGATTCAGGCCAATTCGCCCGTTTAGCTGGTCTCGCGCAGCTTGGCCCACTGTATATGACGTCAGAAAACTCGGGGGTTCCTTAGACTGCGTGCCGTTGTCGCTGGGCGCTGCTGTCGGCGCCATCGCCTCGTCGTATTTGTAAGCGGCTATGTTCAGAAGGTGCATGTACAAGCTGTAAAACACGAGCGTGCTATTGGGTTCGCTTGCTGAGGTGTCCGGCCGGGCGCTACTCGGCGGTTGTGTGTCGCTTTGTGCGGCGCCATTGTCTGCCGGCTCCGCGGGTAGTTGAAGCTTGTGGCGGACCAAGACGAAGCCGGTTGAGTATTCGGCGTTTTTTGGGCCGTTCTCGTATTCTATGGTGGGGTACTCGGAATCGATCCTGTACGCGACAAGCTCTCCGTCTGCGATGCAACGAACCCCTCCATCCTGCTGAAGAGTGCCGCCGGTGGCCGAATCAAAGTGAATGCCGCCGTGCCATAGCCCATTGCTACCGATGGGGAAGAAGCCGGTAGAGGCCTGTGCGAGAGCCCGGTAATAAGTTGCCGCCAACTCGTTGGGATTGGCGTCTTCAGCAGTGTCGAAGGGGTAGGACCAACTTTGCAGCGGCGGTTGGTCATGCATGCGTCACCTCGCTAGCCGGAGAAGTCGATCATTCGAGCAGGCGTTAATTCGACAGTACCGTTTGGCAGTGGGCTGATGCTTGCGTTCCCGCTCAGCGGCCCGACAAACCCATGCGCCCCACCTTTGACGGTGAACGTGCCCGGGCAGGCGAAGGTGATATTGCCGCCTTCGAGCGTGACGGTGGACTGGCCCGAGGTGAGCACGATCTTGGTCTGGGCGAAGACGTTGACGGTGTCGCTGCTGCTGGTCACCGTCACGCTGTCGTCGGCGAGGATCTCCAGCGTGTCGTCGTGGGCTTGTAGGGACAG
>NZ_CAXGSH010000047.1:0-29412 GCF_964012375.1 uncultured Salinisphaera sp. | reverse complement strand
GCGATTTCGTTCGCGTTGGCGGGCCGTGCCGCATCACGCTGTCGAGCGGTCTTTCATACCGCAGGTTGAACCTGCAGCGCGCCGGGCAATCGTTCGTTGGAGGCCGTCGCCACCGAAGGCGTCAGACATACCGACTCCATCCCACAGAGCTTGTTCAACTGCGCGCGCAGCATGTGCGGACAACGGCGACCGGAACACGACAGGCGGATTCGCAGCTGCCCCGCTTCATGTTCGGCGCCGAAGCGCTCGATCGCGAAACCGCGTTTGCGCACCACCTGCAACACCCGTTCCAGGGCCGCGGGTTCGGGCTGCATCCGGCAGTTAATGGTATGTAGCGGGCTATCGTTCATCGGCATGGGACTAGGCCTGTGCTGGAGAAATGGACATCGTGTTTTCGTGCCCGGCCACGGCGTCGATCATGTCGATATTGGCGCTGCCAGCACGCACCGTGGGCCAGACGTTATCCGCCCGGGTCACCGCGACATGCAGCAGGCACGGGCCATCATGGGCAAAGAGCCGGTCGATGGCCGAGGCCATATCGCGACCGTGGCCGATCGACTCGGCGGCGATGCCGAAAGCGCGTGCCAACGCCACGAAATCGGGGTTGTCGTCGAGGTCGATCTGGCTTTCACGGTTGGCGTAGAACAGCTCCTGCTGCTGGCGCACCATGCCCAGACAGGCGTTGTCGAGCACCACGATCCTTACCGGCAGACGATAGCGGCCGAGCGTGGCCAGCTCCTGCAGATTCATCTGGAACGAGCCGTCGCCCGCCACGTTGACGACCGGACGTTGCGGGTGGGCGAACTGGGCGCCAATGGCGGCTGGCAGGCCGTATCCCATGGTGCCGAGCCCACCGCTGCTCAAGTGACAGCGAGGCGCCTCGAAATCGAAGTATTGGGCCACCCACATCTGATGCTGGCCAACGTCGCAGGCCACGGTCGTACCGACCGGTGCCCGGTCCGAAAGCGCCCTGACGAAGGCCGGCCCGCTGATCGCGTCGCCGGGCAGCGGCGCGGTAAAACCGTGTCGCGCACGCCATTGCCGGCACTGGCCGCGCCAGGCATCGATAGCCAGCGGCTGGGCATCGAGCGCCTGCGTAAGGCCTGCGAGAATCGTATTCAAATCGCCGCGCACGACCGCGTCGCTTCGGCGCAGCTTGTTGAATTCGGCCGTGTCGATATCGATATGAACCAGGCGCGCACCGGGCGCGAACCCGTCGAGACGACCGGTTGCCCGATCATCCAGCCGAGCGCCCACCACCAGCAGCAGATCGCAGTCGTGCACGGCCCGGTTGGCGGCCTGCGAGCCGTGCAGGCCCAGCATGCCCAGATGGTCGGCACAATCGCGGCCCGGGTTGCCGATGCCGTTGAGCGTATTCACGTGCGGCAGCCCCGCGGTGGCCGCAAACGCCCGAAATTCAGCTTCGGCGTTGGCCCGGCTCACGCCGCCGCCGCTATAGAGCAGCGGCTTTTCGGCGGCACGCAGCAGCGTGAGTGCCTTATCGATCTGGGCCGGTGGTGCCGCGGCCGGTTCGGCCGATCGCTTCGTTATTGAAGGCAGCGCGTGGCCGGCGCCCACTTCGGCCAGCTGGACATCCTTGGGGATATCGATCCAGACCGGCCCGGGTCGGCCCGATGCAGCCAGCTCGAAGGCGTCATCGAGCGTCGATGCCAGCGTGTTCGCATCGGTCACCAGGTAGCTGTGCTTGACGATATCCAGCGTCATGCCCAGCACGTCGACTTCCTGAAATGCATCGGTACCCATCAGCGCGGCGGGCGTCTGGCCGGTGATCACGACCAGCGGCACCGAGTCTCGATGGGCGTTGGCCACGCCGGTGATCAGATTGGTGGCGCCCGGGCCCGACGTAGCGATACACACACCCACGCGCCCGCTGGCCCGCGCATAGCCGTCAGCGGCCAGCGCACAGGCCTGCTCGTGGCGGCAGAGCACGTGGCATACCCGATCGTCGTCCACCAGCGCATCGTAGAGCGGCATGATGCACCCGCCCGGATAGCCGAACACGGTATCCACCCCGTGCTGCGCGAGACTCTGCAAAACCATTTGTGCTGCGTTCACGAAAAAACCGTCCAGATAAAAACCAAAAAAAAGCCCCCGGAACCTTGCGGTGCCGGGGGCCTGAGTCGCGATTGGAATGTGCTGTCTAGATCATCCTTTCGCCCACGTCAGCGCCCCCGGCGGTTACGAGTACCACCAGGGTGAGCGCTACGAGTACGGGGGCGAATACAAACGTCATCGAACTAGAGCCAGAGGATCCATGAAATCGGAAAGGCGGCGAACATAGCCGCGCGCCTTGGTTGCTGTCAATACACCCGTAGCAACGCTCATACGGCCGGTGCGGCCTGACTGCCCGCATGTTCGGGCGCCTCGCCCGGCTTGGGCACAGGCGTCGACAGCGCCGGCATTGCGGCCGGATCCGCAAACAGCAGCAGACGATCGATATCCAGGGCATGGATAGCATGATCCCGGCAGAAAGCATGGGCGGCCGGACTCAGACGACCCGAGGTCGCCAAAATCGCCTTGCCGCCGAACTGTGCCTGCACGAGATCGGCCAGTTCATGGGCAGCGTCTACGTCGACCTGGGCATCGCGGTCATGCCGGCATTGCACTCGCAGCAACTTGTCGCCGTCACGCAGCACGATATCGATACCTTGGCGCGAGTGCTCTGGCATGAATTCAACTTCGAACCCCTTGCGCCGAAACGAATCGGCGACGAGCTGTTCGAACTGCGCCGAGCTCAGCGCCACGATATTCTCGCGAGTGACCGCGGCCGGCGATGGCGGCGGCGCAACGGGAGGTCCCGGCGGACGGATCTCGGCTGCCGGCGACGGTCCGGCCCGCTGTCCCGGCGCGGCGTTTACCGGGCGCGATGCATGCGCGGACTGCTTGCGCCGGCGACGCGATCGACGCCTTCGCGAACGGCCTTGCACATGCCCGCGCCGGCCATGCCGGTCGCGGGCGGCCGATGCCAGCGCGGCACCCACCCACACGAGCAACCACAGCCAGGCCAGCGGCAACAGCACGTCGGCATGAAATGATTCACCCGCCATGCCGGCATGGGACTGCGGCACGACCCCAAGCAGTGGGCCGATCACATAAAGAATGACCGCGAACCCGAAAATCCCAACGCACAGCCGAACCAGCCACGGTCTTGCCGCCCACGTCGCCCGGATGCCCCGATGCGGCCGGCGGCCTGTTTTACGTCGACGCGCCATATCGCCTCCCCCAGTACGATAACGCCCCTGTTCAGGACTCTAGACCGCGGGGTCAGGCGCCGCAATATTGCCGTCACAATACAGACGGATGGCGTTCTGGCGAGCGCGCGGCCCTGCAAATCGGTTGTCGGCCGGGGCGAGCGTGGCGTGGTGTCGCGTCACTCGCCACGACGCTCCTTTTGCTGGGGCACGACCCGCAGATGCGAGGGGTTGTAGCCGATACGCGCCACTCGCTCGACGAGCCGGCTGTAATCGGTGGCTTCGATGGACGGTTCGCTGGACATGATCCAGACGAAGTCGAGCCGCTCGCGAGCCACGATCGTATGGCGATAATCGTCGGAGACGTAGGCGATCACGAACTGCATCTTGATCGGCCAGATGAACTGCATGGCCCAGACCGCGTTGCCGGTATCGGGCACCACATAGCCGGTGGGTCGCATCGTCTTTTGCTTGCCGCCAAAGCCGCCCTTGCGGAAGGTGAAGGTGACGTCCACCCGGTCGTCGCCGCCCCGGCGATAACGCTCCACCGAGTTATGCGCGGTCCGGGTAATGGACGGCGGCTTGTGCGCGATCACATACCAGTCGCGCATGTAGCGGTTCAGATCGACGAGCTTCGCCCGCGGAAAGTCGTCGCGCGGCACGATGCTGCTCGCACTGAAGCCAAACGATCGGTTCATGAACGACATCATGGGCCGCTCCCGGTGGCATCGTCGCGGGTGGGCACCCGGCCGACGGCATGAATATGGAGCGCTTACTATTGGGCGTAGGCGCGCCGGTAGCAATCAGTTGAAATGCCGAGTGGTTTGCGGGCGAACGCGGCAGAGTGCGGGCCGGCACCGTGCCGCCAGGCTAGCGGCTTTCGTTGTCGGTCTGGCCCTTGCTCTGATCTGCCGACGGCTGTGCCTTCACGCAGTCGGCCACGGCATCGAAGTCGAAGCTGCGGTCAAAGCGGTTGGCACAGTACTGCCAGCGGGCACTGGCCAGTTCGCCGCTTTCGCGGGCGAATCTTTCCAGCGCCGCATACTGCTCGGCCATCTGCTGTTCGAGCTTTTCGAAGGTCGAGCGCTTCGGCTCGCCGGTGCCGTTCGGTTCGTTCTCGTCATCACGAGAAAACATGTCGGCATATTCGCCGAACTTCGCCTGTAGATCGTCGCTGAGTTGCTGGGCCTTGAGCTTGAGCCGGGTGAGCGTATCGCCGTTGTGGTCGGCGGCATAGCTCGCACTCAGCGGGCAATCCGAACGCAGCGTGGGCGCCCGGTTCTGCTTGAGCAGGGCCATGCGGTCATTGACCAGTTCCGACTGTGCCGTATCGGCGGTGGTGGTGCTGGTCGGAAACGCATCGCCGGCCAGGAAATCGATACGGTCCTTGCTCTTGGCCGCCCAGACCGCGTCTTCGTAGCCACAGCCGAAGTGGTTCAAATAGCCGCGTACGTAGCCGGGGTCGATACCATCGTTGAGGGCGGCAAAGGACAGGTCCTCGTAGGCTGCTTCATAGCTTTCGCCCTGCTGGATCTGGGCCATGGCGAGCGCGGCCGCGAGCCCCGGGTTGTCGCTTACCGCATCGGGGTCGTCGCGATAGGCGCGCAGAATGGCTTTCTGCGCAGCCGGGGTCTGGTGCAGTGCCAGGGCCGGCGCCATGCGCGCGGGCCCGCTGTACAGCAACGCCACATAGCGTTCGGTCTGTTCGTCGTCCAACGTGGCAAAGCTGGCACAGCCGGTACGCTCTTGATCGGGGCGGGTGTCGTTTGCGTCGCCGCCGGCGCGTACGTCGTCCAGCCAGCGACGTATTTCGGCGTCGGAGCCATCCGCCTGCAGGGCACGCACCCGGGCGATCAACGCATCGCCGGCCGGGCAACGTGCCTGCTCGGCAGCCGCGACCGTGGATTGCGCTTTGCTTTCGGCGTCGACTTGTGCCGCGCTTTCATCGTCGGCGCCGCAGGCGGCCAGGCCCACCAGGCAGGCCAGCACGAGCCAGGCACGGCCAGCGGTTGAATACAGTCTGGAGCGCGGCTTGAAATCCGGCATGGCAGTAGGCTCGAGCGGGTGATGCAACGAATGGACGTTTATCATCGCATGCCTGCCCAGCCCGTCACGCCGGCGGTATCCGCCGCTACGACAGGGCAAAGCGTTTCATGCGCTTACAACGCGAGCGCGGCAGCCGGGACGGGGCAAGCCACGCGATTTGCGCACCACGAGCCGTAGCACCGTACGAGTCAGCCGGCCGCCTGCCATGCGCTGATCGCCTCGATGGGGGCCACCAACTGAATGATATTGAGGGTGAGATTGTCGCGGATCGCGACTAACAGAACGCACTCGATAAGCAGCGCTAGCGCGATGGAAACCCGTACCGGTGCCCAACGCGCAATGGCCAGGCCGATGGCCATGGAAAGCGTATCGCCCAGCGAATTCACGACGCTGTCGCCAAAGTACCCCGCCGCAAGCGCGGTCTGACGATAACGGTCCATGATCAACGGCGTGTTTTCGAGCACTTCCCAGACCGCCTCGATACCGAAGGCCACCAGCACCACCGTACGAAACGGCGCACCGGCCAGCACCCACGTGATCAGCGCATAGAACAGCAGCCCGTGTTCGACATGGGTAAAGCTGTACCAGTCGGTCAGATGCTGCGATGTCTGCGGCCCCGAGGCCGCTCCGTGCCACAGTGCGACATGGCCGCATGCACAGATCAGCGGGTGGCCCATGGCCAGCAGCACGAGGGCCTGGGCACCAATCATGGCCAGTACCGCAGCCATGCAAAGCCGTATGCCGGGCGCTGGCATACGCCGTCCGTCGAAAATCATGGGTCGCGTCGTGCCCCTTGTCGCAAGTCGCACCATTATGCGCGCGGACGCGCCGTTTCGGCCGGTCGCGCTTCACGATGCGTCATGGTGCGGGCTGTAGTCGCAGGCCCAGCGAGCGCACTGCGCAGAACTACGGACTGACCGGGGCGGCTAAGTCTGTTTCGCTAGCGTCAACTTCATTAACGCGAGCTTGTATGAACAACGATCCGATCAATCTGGCCACCTATCTCGAGGGCGCCGATTTCCCGGCCACCGGCGGCGAACTGGCCGGCGTGGCCGCCAGCAACGGCGCGCCCGACGACCTGCTCAAGCAGCTGCGCAGCTTCGAAGGCGATCATTTCGACAACGCCAACGCCGTGGTCGAAGCGCTGGGCGACAAGCGCTCCTGAGCGCAATCGCCCACGGGCGACCGCCGCGTGCCAGGCTGGACGATAGGCGCCTGCGTTACTGAAAAAGCTTGCCCATGCCGGCTTCGTGAAACAGGTGCGAAACGATCATCTCGCGAGCGATGGAATCGTCGGTCAAGGCCCAACCCTCTTCGCGGCGCACCAGAGGCAGCTGGCCTTCGAAGCGCGTATCCGGCAGCCCCGTGGCATCACTGAGCGGGTCGCGATTCATGCGCATGGTGATCGACACCGGGCAATCGTAGATCGCCCCCGTGGGCGGCGCGTCGCCCTGTTCCGCCGGTTCGCTTCGCGGCCGACATTGTTCGTCGTCGATGAAGCGGACCCGATGCAGGCGGTCGGCAAAATCGCTTCGGGTCATCCGCGCGAGCTGCGGCGCCATGCGGCTTTGCGCCGGTTCGTCGAAACGCTGTAGCGATGCTTTCACGGCGGCCTGCACCTCGTCCTCGCTCGGTCCGTGATAAGACGCTCCGCAGGCGCTCAGGCCCACCGTCGCCAGTACGGCCACCCATGCCCAGGCACGGGCTGGCATCGAGGCGCGGGGGTCAGGCCATCGCCGGGTCTGTCGCATGTTTCGACTCACGATTCCAAGGTGTTGCGAGGCGCACTTTAAACGGTTCCCGCGCGCTGTCACCGGTATACAACCCACAATGAAATCGCGTGCCGGTTTCTGGCGCACCGCCTGCTCGGGCCAGGACGGGCGTCGCGACCAGACCATCATTCATCACACTCGGTACTCGCCATGACGCTTCATCTCTACGCACACCGTTTGTCGCAGCCCAGCCGGGCCGCCGAAATCCTGCTGCGCGAGCTGGATATGCCCTATCGCTGGCACGAAGTGGATTTCGCCAACGGCGAAACCTGCGAGTCGTGGTTTGCGCGCGACATCAACGCACTGCAAACGATCCCGGCCCTCGTGGTCGAAGACGAATCGACCGGCAGAGCCGACACCTCGATCGGTGAAAGCCATGCCGTCATGCGGTATCTGTGCCGGGTGGCGCCCAATCGTGAACTCGCCTCGCGCTGGTATCCGGCCGAGCCGCTAGCGGCCGCACCGGTGGATACCTGGATGGCCTGGCACCACAACAATGTGCGCGCCTACGACATGTTCCACGACATCATGAACCTGCATCTGACCCTGCCCATGCTCAAGTACGAGCTGCAGGCGACCGCGCTCAAACCATTGCAGGACGGCCTGCGTGGCAGTCTGGCCACGCTCGATCGCCAGCTCGCACAGCAGGCGGCCAGCCAGCCGACTCTGTGCGGGGGCACACACCCGACCCTGGCCGATCTCACCCTGGCCTGTGAGCTGTATCAGATCGTGGCCGTGGGCTATCGCTTCTCGGGCTTTGCACACGTCGCAGGCTGGCTCGACGGCATGGCACAGCGCCCGCATTTCAGCGATGTTTCGCAAGAAATTTTTGAACAGGGGCGGGAAATTCGCGAACAAAGCGGCGCGTATCTCGATCTTGACGGCGCCTTTAGCTAGCGAGCGCCACCTGTATGGCAGGTGGGCATGCGATCATTACGCATGCACGAATTTTCTTCCCTGGCGCTGCGGCGCGAACTGATCGAAAGCGCGGCCGCGCGCGGCTTCACCCAGATGACGCCGATTCAGGCTCAGAGCCTGCCGACCATTCTGGCCGGCGCCGACGTCCTCGGCCAGGCCGATACCGGCAGCGGCAAGACCGCCGCCTTCGGTTTCGGCCTGCTCAACAAGCTTGTGGTCGCGCGTGCCGAGACCCAGGCGCTGGTGCTCTGCCCGACGCGCGAGCTGGCCGACCAGGTCGGCCAGGCGCTGCGCCAGTTCGCGGCCCCGATCGCGAACGTGAAGCTCATGACCCTGTGCGGCGGCACACCCATGCGCGCCCAGGTCAATTCGCTGGCCCAGCCGCCGCATGTGGTGGTGGGCACACCCGGCCGCGTGCTCGCCCACCTGCGCCGCGAGAGCCTGCAGACCCACGCGCTGCAAACGCTGGTGCTCGACGAAGCCGATCGCATGCTCGACATGGGCTTCATCGACGATATCGAAGCGATCGTGGCCAGCTTGCCGGACGACCGGCAAACGCTGCTTTTTTCTGCGACCTGGCCGGACGCCATCCGCGATATATCGACCCGGTTGCAGCGCGACCCCGAGCAGATCACTGCCACCCAGGACAACCAGCCGCTGCGCATCAGTCAGGTCTTCCACCAGGTCGACGACGCCGACAAGCTCGGCGCCCTGGAACGGGTGCTGGCCGATACCCAGCAACGCCGCAAGGCCTTTACCCAGGCGCTGGTGTTTTGCAATCGGCGCGATGAAGTCGATCGCGTATGCGCCTATCTCAACCAGCGCGGGGTATCCGCGCTGGCGCTGCACGGCGATCGGGAGCAGCGCGAACGCGACGAAGTACTGCTGCGTTTCGCCAATCAGAGCTGTGCGGTACTGGTCGCCACCGACGTGGCCGCCCGCGGGCTGGATATCGCAGCCCTGCCGCTGGTGGTCAGCCTGGACCTGGCCCGCGATATCGACACGCATACCCATCGTATCGGGCGTACCGGGCGGGCCGGCGAAGCCGGGCGCGCGGTGTCAATGTGTACGCCGCGCGAGCGAGAGCGCGCCGAACGTATTGCGGCCGCCGGGGGCTTTCGCCTGAACTGGTCGCGATGGCCACAGACACAGGCGGCGGCCCGCGCCCAGCCGCCCATGGCCACCCTGGTCATTCAGGGCGGCCGGCGCGACAAGCTGCGCCCGGGCGATATTCTGGGTGCCTTGACCGGCGACGGCGGCCTCGCTGGCGACGAGGTGGGCAAGATCGAGATCAGCCCGGTGCGCAGCTATGTGGCCGTCGCCCGGGGCCGCGCGGTTGCGGCACGGGATCGGCTACGCCAGGCCGGCATCAAGAAGCGGCGGTTTCGGGTCGCCGTGCTGGGCGACTGAATGCCCTCCCGTGCGCCCGGGGACTTGACCGCTTATTCTTTGTGCCGGCATCGAATTGCTCATTCACCTGCGCCAACGCCTTGTCGCGTCGGCCCGCGTTGGCTGCCCGGCCGGCCCTGCAGCGGTTTATCAACGCCGCGGCCTGCCGATACAGCTCAATACATGGCGTGACTCAAGTGATCGTTCATGCCGCCGTTGACCCTTCAGGCGTCGCTGCGTGTCCACTCGGGGCGCGGCCATGTCTGCCTTTCGACCGACCTGCTCAGCTGGAAACCGGATTATGACCACGACCGCCGATCATCCTTACCGTCTTGTCACCCGTAGCGACTTCGACGGCCTGGTATGCGCCATGCTGCTCAAGGAGCTGCAGTTGATCGACGACATCAAGTTCGTCCATCCGAAGGACATGCAAGACGGCAAGATCGAGATCAACGATCGCGACATCACCACCAACCTGCCCTATGTGGAAGGCGTGCATCTGGCCTTCGATCATCACTCCTCGGAAACGCTGCGCGTAGGCCAGCGCGATAACCACATCATCGATCCGAAGGCCCCCTCGGCTGCCCGTGTGGTATACGACTATTACGGCGGCAAGCAACGCTTTCCGCGTATTTCCGAAGACATGATGGAAGCCGTGGACCGCGGCGATTCGGCCGACTTCAACAAGGATCAGGTCCTCAACCCGCAGGGCTGGGACCTGATGAACTTCATCATGGACGCGCGTACCGGCCTGGGCCGTTTTCGCGAATTCCGTATCAGCAACTATCAGCTGATGATGGAACTGATCGACTACTGCCTGCATCACGACGTCGACGAAGTGCTGGCCCTGCCCGACGTCAAGGAACGCACCGATCTCTACTTCGAGCAGCAGGCGAAGTTCGAGGAACAGGTCAAACGCTGTGCCAGCGTTCACGACAATCTGGTGGTGCTCGATCTGCGCGATGAAGACACCATCTGGGCGGGCAACCGCTTCATCATCTATGCGCTGTTCCCGCAAACCAACATCTCCATGCACGTGATGTGGGGCTTTCGCCAGCAGAACACGGTGTTCGCCGTCGGCAAGAGCATCTTCGACAAATCCTCGAATACCGACGTCGGCAAGCTGATGCTGGAATACGGCGGTGGTGGCCATGCTGCGGCTGGCACCTGTCAGGTCGATAGCGCCCGCGCCGAGACGGTTCGCGACGAACTCATCGCGCGTATTACCGCCGACGGCTGACGCCGCCCGACCGTGCTTTTGGCGAGGCGGCCGCTCTCGGGAGCGGCCGTTTTCTCTGCGTTGTGCCTGCCCCGGGGCCAACACGGAGCGTCCCCCTGCCTTCTGTTTCGACACGCTAAAGGCCCCGTCCGGCCTGTTAAAGCGCGAGGATCACGCGCCGTTATTCGGTTAACAATCCCCGCACACGCTAGGCCAGGCCCGGGCAATGTCATTCCACTTTCGACAAAAACGCGCCCCCGGCCGGCGATACCACCCGCGTGAAGCAATTGGCTGGGGGCGAACCGTCGTTGCCCTGAGTTGGGCATGCACGCTGCTGGCTTCGGTCGCGAGCGCCGCGCCAGCACAGACCGGGGATTTCGAAGGCGGCGACTGGCTGGTGCGCGCCGTGATCGTTGCTGTGGTTCCCGTGGATGTGACCTCGGATGTCGAACCCATCGGCGGCGAGGTCGATATTCCCTCGTCGATCCAGCCCGGTTTCGATATCAGCTATTTTTTCACGTCGCACTGGTCCATCGAGCTGCTTGGCGGCCTGCACGAACAGGATTACAGCGTGCGCAACTCGGCCTTGCCGGTGGCCAAGCTGGACGTGGGCACGGTCACCTCGGGCACGGTAGCGGCGACCCTCCAGTACCACTTCGTGCTGGGCTCGGCGTTCAAACCCTATGTGGGTGCGGGCATCGATTACACCTGGGCACACGACGTGGAGCCTGCCGAAGGCATTCCAGACTTCGAGGTCGAATCGATCACCAGCCCGCTGCTCAATGCAGGGTTCGATTATCACCTCGGCGGCGACTGGTATGCCGGTATGAGCCTGCGCTATCTCATGCCGCCGACCTATATCTTCGAAAGCGAGCAGTTCCGCACCCGAATCGATATGGCCACGGTCGCGTTCGCCGCCGGGCTCGGCTACCGCTTCTAATGCGTCGGGCCAGCGCGCATGCAACGTGTCCGATGCCGGCCCGCCGCGTGTTCGTGGGCCTGCGCATCGGGCGGGCCATTGGTCGATTGTCATGAACATCGATATCGAAACGCTCTATCTGGCGAGCGTGATCAGCCGCGCGGCGTTTCTGGTCGTGTTCACGACCACGGTGCTGAGCCTTCCCTCGGAACGCTATCTGCGCCACTGGTGGGCAGCACTCGTCGCCTCCACCGCCGGCATGCTGCTCAACATCAGCCAGGCCGAGGCGCTGCAAAATCCAAACCACCCGTTGACGGTGCTCACGATCACGCTGCTGCTCTGCAGCCTGTTGTTCTCGTGGAGCGGGCTGCGGGTTTTCTACGAGCACAGGCTCCACCCGCGGCCATTGCTGAGGACCTTCGCGCTGCTCGTCTGCGCACCGGTAATGACGCCCTTGATCGGCATTCCGAGCCACTATGTCCAGGCCGGCTATTATGCGAGCGCGGCACTGATTCTCCTGCTTTTTCTCAAACGGCTCGTACCCAGACTGGATCGGCAACTGTTTGCGCCGTACGTGATCGGGCTGGCGGTCCTGATGTACTTCCTCGCTCTCGTGCCGCCCATCTTCCAACTGCTGTTCACTCAGAATCCGCTCACCCCGCTGGCCTATAGCGGCCCGGTGATGCTCGTCGACCAGGTCGCCTGTGTGCTGGTCTATTTCGGCTTCATCGCCATGGCCGCCGAACGGGCCAACCTCAATCTCCGGCTCCAGGCAGAAACCGATCCGCTGACCGGCCTGGCCAACCGGCGCGGCGTGGTCAACGCGCAGCGGCGCCAGCGCCGCGACGCCGCGCGCGGTGCGCAGTCGAGCGTTCTGCTGGCCGATATCGACTACTTCAAGATCATCAACGACCGCTTGGGCCACGACGGCGGCGATACGGTGCTGCGAACCTTCGCCAAACGCCTGGGGCAGACCATCCGAACGAGCGACAGCGCGATTCGCTGGGGCGGCGAAGAGTTTCTGGTCATCTTGCCGCGCACCGGGCCTGACGAAGCCGAAGCGCTCGCCCAACGTCTGCGCGAACAGACCGAAGCGCAGCCTTTCGCAGTCGGCGATCAGAGCCTGCAGGTCACGGTCAGTATCGGTGTGGCCACAACCCAGACAGAGGACGCGGATTACGAAGCGGCCATCAATCGTGCCGATCAGGCGCTCTATCGAGCTAAAGGCGACGGCCGCAACCGCGTATGCCGGTTCGAGGCCGCGGCCTCGGCAAACGCGGAACAACCCGGCCACGAACCGACACCAAAGGACACTTAGATACCGGGCCGGTCATGGCCGATCGAAGCCGCCTGCCTTTGGGGCACTGGATAAAAGAAATATTTATTTTCAAACATTTCCGAGGTGATTTAGCGAAACGTTAATATCCGGGCAACACCCTCTTGTCTCATTTTCATACAAGGGGACTGTTAAGCCATGGAACATTGGCACGAACGATATCGACGATCGCGCAGCCTGTTTGCGATGCTGCTGATCCTGCTTGTCGCGCTGGCGCTGACCGGATGCAGCGACGACGACAACGACCGCGTGACCGACACGCCCGCAACCGGTGGCGACCAGAGCGAAGACGACACCACGAACGACACCGAGGCGGCCAACGCATTCACGCTTGCGGTATTGCCGGATACCCAGAAGTACTCGCGTTATTCGCCCGAGCGCTTCGACGCCCAGACCCGCTGGATCGCCAACAACTACCAGGCCGAGAAGATCGCTTTCACGATGCATCTGGGCGATGTGGTCGACCTGGCCGATTCGCCCCAGGAATGGACGGCGGCCATGCAGTCGCTGTCGGTGCTCAACGACAACCCACAAACGCCCTACAGCGTGCTGGCCGGTAACCACGACGTGCTGCAATCCTGGCAGTACGACACCGAGCGCGACCTGGCGGCCGAGCCCTATCTCGACTATTTCTCGCCCGATCAGCAGGCGGCACGTTTCGCGACGTTCCAGGGCGCCGACCCGACCGGCTTCGGTAGCTACCACATCTTTCAGGGTGCCGAGCGCCAGTATCTGGTTCTCGCGCTGGACTGGCGTACCGCCTTCGCCACCATCGACTGGGCCCAGTCGGTGCTGGACGCGCATCCGAACATGCCGACCATTCTGACCACGCATCAGCTGCTCAACATCGGCGCCGGCGATGAAGGCGACACCAACGCCATTTTCACCGACCACGGGCTGCGGCTCTGGCAGGGTCTGATCTACGACAACGACCAGATCTTTCTGACCATCAACGGCCACCACCATGGCGAAGCGTCGATGATCGCCAAGAACCGCTATGGTCGCGATGTGTTCATGGAAGTCGTGGACTACCAGTCCGGCTTCTGGGGCGGCAACGGCATGCTGCAGCTCATTACGTTCGACACCGACAACGACATGCTGCGGTTCCGTTCTTTCTCGCCGTGGGCGGCCGCCATCCCGCAAGCCGAGCGCGGGCCCGAAGATGAAGTCGAGCGCTGGAACTTCAGCGTACCGATGGACTTCGATGAACGCTTCGCCGGCCTGAACCAGAACGCGCTTCCCGCCTCTGCCGGCAATATCGACGGCACCGAAGCCTACTGGATTCTGGACGAAGACCATCAGGTCACGGGCGCCAACGGCAATCCCGCGTTCATCGATGCCTCGGGCAACGGCAACACCATGCAGCTCACCGGACTGGCACCGGGCAGCGCCGATGAATCACAGTATTTCCGCGTCGTCGACGATGCGCCCGCCTTCGGCCATGCCAGGGGCTCGGCACGGTTCACGCCGAACGGCGGCTATTCCGGCTACTATCTGCGCAGCGACGCGCCAGGGCTGACGTTTGACGAGGCCGCCAGCGGCAACGGCGGTTATCTGCCGCAGTACACCATCGAAGCGGTCGTACGCCTGCCGCGCGACTGGTCCGCCGACGCCTACGACTGGGCGGGCGTGCTCAACCATCTGCGCAACGTCAGCGATATCTGCAACTTCCATAACCTGGATTGCAGCGGCGGCGACACCGCGCCGGGACTCAACATCTCTTCGCTGGCAGAAATGCAGTGGGTGACGGTGTCCCAGAACGGCAAGATGGAAGATGCCTGGTCCTGGGAGCTCGATCGCGAGCGCTGGTACCACGTTGCGCTGGTCAACGACGGCGAATACCTGCGTATGTACGTCAATGGCCAGCAGACCATGCGCTCGGCCCAGGCGGTCAAGCAGGGGCTGCTCGCCGCCCCCGGCCGCCCGTGGTCGATCGGCATGAACGGCACCGAGAACGATCCCGGCAACCTGTTCTTTGGCGACATTGCCGAAGTACGCATCAACAGTCGCGTACTCGAACCGTCCGAATGGCTTTATAGCCAGTAAAAAAGCACACCGGCCCGCCGCCGCACGATCGGCGCGCGGGCCGGGCTTCTATCAATACACTCGAGAGGCTCGAATGCCTCACCCCCTCCTCGCCCGTCATCCCTCATTTGGCGGGCGCTTTTTCCATCCCTCCCCGCAACGATCGACCAGTCGACGAAAGCCGCACAGGGTGCGGCCCCGGTGTGCGCTCATCTGCGTTGAACGTAGCCGAAGGCCTGCCTCGCGAAGCAACGCCACGTCCGCCGGCTCGGGCTTGATCCCAGCGCTCGTTTCGGTCAGCGTTGCCTGCTGTGCTTATCGTGTCGGCCCGGCCGCATGTTCGATGATCTTTCCCTGCGCTGGCTTGCGGGCCAGGCATTCGGCCTGATTGCGCTGACGCTATGCGTAGCCGGTTTTGCCAGCAAGCGCGACGATCGCCTGTTCTTTTTACTGTTGTTCGCCAACGTCGCCTTCGCCCTGCAGTTCGCGATGTTTCGCAGCTGGGCCGCCGCCGCGATCGCCGCCCTGATCGTGCTGCGTATCCATTGGGTCCGGCGCTACAAGGGCAGCGCGGCCGTCATGCGGGTCATGGCAGGCCTGACCGTAATCGCCGCCGTGCTGACCTGGTCCGCGCCCCGCGATGGCTGGGCCCTGGCGGCAGGCCTGATCGGCACCTACGGCATGTTCATGCTTGAGGGCATTGCCATGCGCTGGCTGCTGGCAGTGGCCGCCTTCTGCTGGGTGATCAGCAACCTGCTGGTCGGCTCAATCGGCGGCACCCTGGCCGAGTCCCTCATTCTGGTGACCAACCTGGTCACCATCGTCAGGCTCTATCGCGCCCGCAGACAAGACTGATCGCGGCATCTTTCCCATTACTCCGACGAGGCCCTGTTTGACGGCGTACTGGCGCCTGCATAGGTTAGTCAAGGGAACGAAAAACGTAGCGAATAGAATCCGCGTGTTCTCGAACACGACTGCTCAAAAAACAATACCTGCAGGCGGATCACAATTTGAATAGGGGGACGGGGATGCGATACGGGATATCAGGCATGGCTGCGCTTGGCCGCGGCCTATCTTTTTCGGTGCTGTTGCTCGGTGCCACACTGGCCGGCGCCAATACGGATATGGCGGATAGTCCGCTCGAAGACGCACAGACAGTTACCGATAATAATTCGGCACAGGGTATAGCCATACTCAGCGACGCTCTCGGCAACGTCGTCACCCTTTATGAGGCAAATCAGAGCGACGATAACGATGCGATCCTCGCTCGACGGTTTCCAAACAACAGCGATGGTTTGGGCGAACCCGTCATAATCGATACGCTCACTGCAGCAGAGAGTCGTCTGGATAGCGAAGCTGCTATGGAATCGGACGGCGATATCGTGCTGGTCTGGAATCAGCTGCCAGAAGCCAATAGCGGCGAGCGACCGCTGGTACTGCAACGCTTCGACCGGGACTTTCAGGCGACAGGCGGCCGTTCGATACTTACCGCCAACGCAAACGGGCTGGCCGATATGGACGTCAACGACAATGGCGATATGGCCGTGGCCTGGCCCATCGATAACGATACCGTGTTCGGCGCCCAGGTCATCCAGCGTTTCAACGACCAGGGCGACGCGACAAGCGACATGTTTACGCTTGTCGACGACGACAACGAGTTGATTACCGACGTCGCGATCGCGCCGTCGGGTGCATTCGTGGCCAGCTATATCGACGGCCGCAGCGATTCGACGAGGAATGCGTCGGTCTACGTCCAGCTGTTCGATGCGCAGGGCCAACGGCTAGGCGACCCCATTCAGGTAAATAGCGACGCGACCGATTCATTCAGGACTGCAGTCGACATGGACACCGAGGGCCGGTTCGTCGTGGCCTGGAGCGACGACGACGCCGAAATCGTGACCGCCCGCCGTTTCGATAGCACAGGCCAGCCACTGGGAGAGCAGTTCCAGGTGAGCGGTAATGAAGGCAATCGTGACCCCCGTCTCGCCTACGATGCCAAGGGACGGTTCGTTGTCCTCTGGCGTGGTAACGATGAAGTCTTTGCCCGACGTTATAACGCACAGGGCGAACCCGCCGAAGTCGTCACGCTCTACAGCGGCCAGACGCCGGCATACCTTGATGTCGCCAGCGATGCCGACGGCGACTACGCTGCAATCTGGACTGAAATCTCTGACAATTCGCCCGACCGAGGCATTTATGCGCGGCGCTACGTCGGCGCGGAAAACGTGGATCTGGCGGTCAGTCTGGTACCCGCGAACAATTCGGTCGCGCCCGGCGCAACGGTCGGCTATCGACTGGCGGTCGATAACAACCACGAAATTGCGGCACCCGTGCGCACCGAACTCCCCGGCGCGAACACGATCAACCAGGCCATCGGTGCGGCCACCGGCGTAGTCACGACGGTCACGCTGCCGGCTGGCCTGTCAGAGATCACGATATCCGATCAGAGCGCGCTCGACGGACGCAGCTTCGACTGCAACACAGCAGCCGCCACTACGCGAACCTGCCGGCTCGCCGGGGCGTTGTACGCCGGCGAAAGCCTGTCCGCGCGCATTACCGCTACGGCCGGCGATAAGCTACAAACCCTGGAAAGCACGGTTGCGGTCACGGCCCGCCAGTTCGATAGCGACGAATCCTCGGATACCGGTAATAATCGCGATAGCGCCAGCGTTTCGGTTACCGCCGACAGCGCAGGCGATGCCAGCGACGCCGAAGCGAACGAGGACGACGATAGTGGCAGCGGGGGCGGCTGCACGATGGCCGGCAACGCGGCTTTCGATCCGACGTTCTTCATTCTGCTCGCCTGTGCCGGGTTGCTGCTGGCCAGTCGTCATCGCAAACGTGTAGACGTTCGCCGGGCGGCCCAGTAAAAGGCTGCGCCGCATGCGGCCCCTCGCCTAGGGCGCGGGGCTGTTGCCCAAGCGTCGCATCGGACCGGTGACGTTGCCTGCTCTGGACTACGGTAGCTTGCTCGCGCGTCGCTACCGAACGTCTGGCGCAGCGCATGACGCTAGTCGACCCGTTGGCACCAGACGCACAGTCGGCGGCTGGTCTGCCAGGCGCTCAGCCCGGGCGGTGCGTAAACCGATGGTCGAGTGAGTCATCGGTCAAAGCGCAGAGCACGCGGCTCCAGCCTGGCTTGGTAACAGGCCTTGCCAACCCGGGCGACGCGACCCGCTGCCCTCGAACTCGTGGCTGTGCGAAAAAACCACCGGGCGTTCGCAAACAAAAAGCCCGCTGCCTGAAACCGTTCAGACAGCGGGCCCGAGTTGGCCGAATTGGCTTATTGCAGGTTCAGTTCGTAGACCCGCTCGTCGTTGTCGTTCACGCGTATGAAACGCGCGTCGAAGGCATCGCTGGCCATGGACTGCTCCTCGACGAAGTTGCGGGCGCGGTCGGTGTTGGGCACCCGGAAGGTCAGCGTGAGATCCACGCCGCTCTGGATGGGCGCAAACCGCCAGTTGCCGTCGGCCGTGGGCGTGACCGGCGTGTTATCGCGGATATAGTCGGCCAGAATCGTGCGATTGGCGTCGGGCGAGTTGAACAAGATGTGATCGGGGCCGGTGCCCGGGAACTGGCCGCCGTTGGCGCGATAGTTGTTGGTGGCCACGATGAATTCCTGATCGTCACGCACCGCCTGGCCGTCATAGCTCAGGTTGCGGATACGATTGGCGTCGGCGTTCACCACCTGGCAGTTACGGTCAAAGCGCGGCGGCTGGGTGACGTCGATCTGATAGCTCACGCCGTCGATCACGTCGAAGTTGTAGGTGGGAAAGCCGGTGTAGTTGACCAGGGGCTGCGGCTCACTTGACTCAGGGTCGATCTGGAAGAACTGCGACGCCGAGCATTCCAGCCAGCCCTTGAGTTCGCGGCCGGTGACCTTCACCGCGACCAGCGTATTCGGGTAGAGATACAGGTCTGCAGCATTGCGCAGGGTCAGTTCGCCCTCGGGCACGGTGGTGAAGTCGCTTTCGTTGGCACAGACGCCGTTGCGATCGCAGGCCTTGAACGGCGCGGCGGCCGACAGAACCGGCAGATCCTGCAGGTTGACGTCGCCCTTGATCAGATTTTCCACGTAGGCCTTCTGGGAATCGGCCACGATCTGGACCGACGGATCGTCCTTGACCAGCGCCAGGAAGCTGAAGATATCGTCGGTGGATTCGCCCAGCGGCTGGCTCATGTAGTCGCGGGTGGCCTGGTCGTCGCTGGCGATGAGCGCCTTGATGGTGCCGTCGGCTTCCACCAGCGACTTGCCGTCGGCAAAGATCGGCCGGGCGACGGCTTTCGAATCGGCCACGCTCCAGGTCTCGGTATCGGGGTCGTAGTTGAGCGTGAAGTCCACGATGCCCAGATGATCGCCCCAGAAGCCGGGCATGACCGCGGGTACGCCCTTGATCGCGCCCCGCTCGAGATCGACATCCGGCGTATCGGCAAACGCCGGGCCGGGGAACACCAGATGGGCATGGCCCATGAGGATGGCGTCGATACCGGGCACATCGGCGAGATACCAGCTGCTGTTCTCGGCGCGCTTGGCCGGGTCGTAGTCTTCGGTATTCACGCCGGAATGGGCGATCGCCACCACCAGATCGGCGCCCTTCTCCTTCATCTCGGGCACATAGCGCTCGGCCATGGCCTTGATGTCCTTGGTGACGACAGTGCCTTCCAGATTGGAGCGATCCCACTGCATGATCTGCGGCGGCACGAAGCCGATAAAGCCGACCGTGATCTCGTGCTGGCGACCATCGCGGTCGGTCAGCGACTGGGTGACCAGCTTGTAAGGCTCGAAGTACGGCACGTCGTTGTCGGGATTATCGTCGCCGTCGTCCTTGAAGATGTTGGCGCTGATATAGCCGAAGTTGGCGTCATCGACGGCGTTGGCCAGATAGTCCAGCCCGTAGTTGAACTCGTGGTTGCCGTAGTTGGCCACGACATAGTTGAGCGTATTCATGGCCGTATAGACCGGGTGTACCTCACCCTTGGCCAGCCCCTCGGCGGCACGCCAGTCGCCCATCGGGCTGCCCTGGATGAGATCGCCGTTGTCGACCAGCATGGTATTGCCGGTGACGTCCATTTCCTCGCGGGCTTGATGAACGAGCGTCGCGGTACGCACCAGGCCGATGCCCGGGTCCGGCGTGTCGTTGTAGTAGTTGTAGTCGTTGACGTTGGCGTGGATATCGGTGGTTTCCATCACCCGGAAATCCACCGTGGCCGTCTGTGCGGGGCTCGCATCCGAGCCAGTGTTATCGCGCGCCACCGTATCGTCGTCGTTGTCGTCGCTACAGCCACTGAGGACGACGCCCAGCGCGAGCGCGCCAAAAACGAGCATGCGTTTCGACAGCAAGGGCATACGTTGAATCGAAGTCATGATGTAAACCGCAGAATGATGTGAAAAGCTAAGAACGAAGGGTTTATTAACCGTCGCACTGCACGATCGCGAGCGAATCCACCGACTCGATGCTGGCCTCGCCGGCATATTCGTCGCGCATACCGCCGCGAACGGAGACGGTCTCGTCGACGATGCCGGGGTTGTTGGCCGGGCTGTACATGCCGCGCTGGCCGGATTCGAGCTTGACCACGATGGTGGCGCTGGCTGCCAGGTCGCCCAGGCGTAGCGCATAGGGGTCGTTCACGCCTTCGATCACCCGGCCCACCACGTCCAGCGACGTACCGTTGGAGGCCGCACGGGCCGTGGCCACTGATACGCCGTTGTCGTCACCGCAGTCGCCGGCGTCGTTGCCGGCCGAGGCGTCGACGATTTCAAGATCGCGCGTCGATTCCAGGCTCGGCCCGTCGATATAGGTATCGCGGGTGCCGGTTACGCGCAGGGTCTTTCCGACCAGCGAGGGGTCGTTCTGCGGGCTGAAACGCTCACGATCGCCGGCTTCGAGCTTGACGTAGATCGTGGCCGAGTCGTCGTTCAGGTCGGCCAGTTCAAGGGCGTACTGATCGTTCACGGCTCTCGTAATGCGCCCGATGGCGGTCAGCGTGGTGCCTTCGTTAGCGGCCAGTGCCTGGCTCACCGATACGTCGCTCCCGGTATCCGGATCGGGCGACGAGGTAGCGCCGCCCACCGGCTGCGGGGCCCCGTAGGCGCCGTCAGCAAAGGTGGCCGGATCGAACGGATCGTAGCCGCTATCGGGCTGGCGCCAGGGCGCGCCGTTGTCGGGGTCGGATTTTTCCACGTCGGCCATCGGCGTGGGCGTGGCTTCGCCGGCCGGATGCGCGGCGCTGGCAAACTGCGTATAGCTTTCCGGCGTGGCCAGCCAGTCGACGACCTGGCTAGACAGCCGCGCGGCATTGCCGCTATCGGTCCAGCCGGGATAGGTGCTCTTGTCGCCGCCGTTCTCTTCGCGACGATAGCGCGGCGTGTCGTCCTCGATCGGGCTGGAGTCGCCGATGAAGGCGGCCTTGCCGGCGCCGGCCTTGGCGATCGCCACATAGGGGCCTTCCGCGCGGCCGCCGAAATACACGCCGCGATCGACTGCCGGCCCCCACTTCTCGGGGCTGTCGCTGGGCGAGAAATACACCAGCCCCTTGGCCCGATTGGGGTCGACGATCGCCAGCGTGGACCCGCCGGCCATGAGGATCGGCGCCACCCCGTCGGTCAGCCCCTCGACCGAAGCCGGGTCTTCGATGCCGCTTACACCCGATTTCCAGTCGATGCCGTTGAAGCGATAGCGCACGCCGAAGGTTTCGGCCAGCCAGCCGGCATCCGCCGTACCCGGGTTGCGCAGATCGCCGTAGGCACCGCCTTTGTTATAGACGGCGCGATCCGAGCGGTTGTAGCCGTTGAACACCTCGGTGGCGTCCCAGGTATTCAGGTTGCGATCGGCGTTGTAATGATCGGCAATGAAATAGAGCCCGCCGCCTTCGGCCAGGAAGCGCTCGAGCGCATCCTGTTCGGCGCGGGTGAAGGGGCGGTTGCTTTCGGCGAGTACCAGCACGCTGGCCTGGCGAATGCCGGCATAGGTAATGACAGCTTCGTTGGCGTCGGTCGCCGACTGGCTCGGGTCGCTGTAGTCATCGACGAAGTCGATGATGCCGTTGTCGTTCTTATCGACGCCGCGGTATTCGCCTACGGTATAACCGCGTGCGACAAGCGCATCCGCAAAGTCCGAAAAGGCGCCGTCGAGTACCCAGTCGGCGTTGCCTTGCGTGCCCCCGTGGGAGACGTCGAACAGCACGGTCTTGCCGTTGTCGGCTGCCGCACTCGGCGTCTTGATCGGCGCCGGGTAGTTCCAGTCGTAGTCCGCAGCGCCCGCGCCAGGCGCGACCGCAAACAACAGCGCGGACAGGACAAATCCGGTACGAATCGATCGGCTCTTCATGGCGCCACCTGCTTTCAAAGCCTGGAACGCTAGCAGCCGAATATGACCCCTATATGTAATGCATCGTACCCGTTCGCGTGATCACACCGGGCCAGGCGCGAGACGCTCGGTTACCAAGCGATGCCGATCAGATCGCGGCGAATCGATTCGAAGTAATAAAGCGAATCATTACCGGCCACGGCGCGCCGCTGGTCGGCACGCGCGTAGAGCCTGCGCCTTGGTGCCCAAAGCGAAATGGGCAACCCGGTTCCACCGAGAAAGACGTCAGTCCGGCGCACCGGACTGACGTTGCATACCGGCTAAAGCCGGCCTCTCCAAGGCTTACGCCGGGCCGAAGCCGGGTCTACAAGAATTTCTTGTCCTGAGACTTCGCGGCCTTTTCGGCACGCTTTTCCTTCAAGGTTCGCGTAGGCGCTTTCTTGCCCTGCTTCTTGCGATCCATTCCCTTACTCATGATGACTGCTCCTGGCTGTTCATTCGATGGCAATGGCGCTGGTTTGTGTTCCCGCCGACCGCCTGGGTGGGGAAACGCAACCCCGCGTGGACGGGCGCGCTCAGCCGTCGCTATGGACGGCGCGCTTGCGCCCGCTGGATCGAGTGTAGTCCTATTTACGCCGACGCGAACAAACTTTTCGCGCCGCCGAGAAACGCCCGTGCCGCAACTCGCCGGCGATCGCGAATCGGCCTTTTCCCGGGGTGGGTTATACGGCTTCCGTGTTCGTTTGCTGGCGTGCACAAGCTGCAAGCGGCTCGAATACGACCACCCGATTACGGCCCTGCGTCTTGGCCTCGTACAAGGCGCGGTCCGCAATCGTAAACAGCGTTTTCAGACTGCCGTCTTCATCCAGTACGCCGGCGCTGGCGCCCACGCTCACGGTCACCACGTCCGTGGTTACGCTGTAGCCATGGGGCAGCGCCAGGCGTTCAACGGCGGCACGAAACTGTTCCGCGAACGGCGCGATATCCGTCGATTCCCTTGCCACGCGCACGGCCACGAATTCCTCGCCGCCGATACGAGCCAGGCGCGTGCGTCCGTCCAGCGCATAATCCAACGCCTTGGCGACGAGCTTGAGCGCCTCGTCGCCCGCCGGATGCCCATAGTTGTCGTTGTACGGTTTGAAGCTGTCGATATCGAGCATGGCCAGCACCACCCATGCCTCGCTGCCAGCCTGTTCGATATCCTTGGCCAGTGCGATATCCAGCCCGCGCCGGTTGGACAGACCGGTCAACGGATCGATCGCGGCCAGCCGGTCGAGAATATCGCGCTGCTCCGAAAGCTGTCTTTGCCGAATTCTTTCGCGCGTCACCAGCAGGAAATGACGCCGACGCTCGTTCTCGGTCGACCAGTTGGCATACACCGCGGGTATGAGAAGAACCACGCCGGTCGCCAGATAAGGCATCTTGAACGCGGGCGCGATGCCGGGCCCGAGCAGAACGGTGGCCGCCAGCAGGGCGAAGGTGGCCACGGTAAGCCCCAGTGCCATCCGAACAGGCAGCGCCATGAGCGTCAACGCAAAGAAAATGAGCGCGTAGTTACCGAGCAGGTAACCCTGTGACTCCGGCCGGTCGGAAAGCAGGATCAGACCCGACAAGATGGCGATCCCGCCCCAGCACAGCACGCAGGACAGCAGTTGTTGCCATACCAGCGGGATATTCGGCCGGCTGACCAGATATAGCCCAAGGCAGCCGATCGGCAGGCAGACACACAGCCGCATGAACCACACCAGCCCGATGATATCGGTCAGGACCCACCAGTCCAGCAGCGCGAAAGCGGTGTAGTTGAAAATACCCAACATAACCGCAGCGACCAGGATCCGGCGCTTCTGCGGTTCGACGTAACGTTCGTATTCGGCGACCAGGCCCGGCGCGATCGCAACTGCCTTGAGCAAACCATCCGCCGCCAAGGCACGCTCCAGCCTCGTTGCCTCTTCTGTCATCTGTGTCCCTCTAGCCCTCTCTCCCCAACCGCGCATTAAGCAGTATCGACCCCTGCCAAACAGCCTTTAAGCCGCAAATAGCACCGATACACGACTTTTAAATACCACGCTTATATGCACCGCAGCTAAAACAGGTGCTTGGGCAAGTATCTGGGCCCATTGGCAAGGCCGCGACCGTTCGCGGCCACGGCCCAGGAAGCGGCGCTGGGCTCTATCACTTCGGTTTTGCCACGCCTTCGAGCCCACACCGAAATTACGCCGAATAATCCCGTACGTTCTCCAGCACCCAGGCGCTGTCGGCAAGCGCTTCGGAATGACCATGCAGTACGTTCACGCTGCCGGTGCCTTCCATGACCACCGCCTGGATCGTGGTGTAGTCCACGATGTTGGCGCTGCGCACGATCCGGCGCAGGTCGTCTTCGGTGACCCGCGCCACGCGCATATTTTCGGCCAGCATGCGACCACCCTCGCCCATGAGCCGTATCGGCCGGTTGTCCACCGTTCTTTCGACCGACGCCATGCGCGAGCGCCAGCGCGATACCACGAGCTGACAGCCGTAAAGCAGCAACAAGGCGAATCCGCCCGCCATCAGCGAGGGCGATTCGGCGACGATGGTGGTCGCAATCGTCGAGCCGATCGCGACCACGATCGCCACATCGAACGCCGACATCTCGGCAAAACTGCGTACGCCGGCGGCACGGACAAACACCAGCACGGCGGCATACATCGCCAGGGTAGTGACAAGCACACCCAGCAGCGCCTGCGGTGAGGCCAAAAACCATTCATACGCCATATCGTTCACCGAACTATCGGTTGTAAGGACGGCGCAGCGTACGCGACCCGCCCACCCGCCGAAAGCACGGTCCGAACGGCCGTCCGCCCTATCGGGCGCGCGCCGGGCCGACCCGCTGCAGCCCGGCCGAACAACACGCCGAGCAGCCTCCGGCGTAGAGAACCGATGCTCAGACGACCATGCCGGCGGTTTTGGTTTCCAGATATTCGGCGATACCTTCCTGGGCGCCCTCGCGCCCCATGCCGCTGGCCTTCATGCCGCCGAAGGGCGCGGCCGCGCTCGTCGGGTTGATATCGTTGATGCCGATGATGCCGAAATCCAGGCCCTCGAAGGCGCGCATGCAGGTGTCGAGCCGATCGCTGTACACATAGGCGGCCAGGCCGTACTCGGTATCGTTGGCCAGCGCGATCAGGTCGTCCTCGTCACGATAGGTGATTACCGGCGCCACCGGGCCGAAGGTTTCTTCGCGATAGATACGCATCTTCGGCGTCACGCCGGAGACGATCGTCGGCGCATAGAAATGTCCCTGCGCGAGCGCGCCTTCGCGCATGCGCACGCCGCCGTGCGCCACCTGGGCGCCCTGAGCGACGGCGTCCTGTACCTGGGCGTCCACCTTGTCGACGGCGGCTTCGTTGATCAACGGGCCTATACCAATGCCCTCCTCCATGCCGTTGCCCACCCGCAGACGGGCCACGCGGCGGGTCAGCTCGCCCAAAAACGCCTCGCAGTGATCTTCATGCACATAGATACGGTTGGGGCTGATACAGGCCTGGCCCATATTGAGAAACTTCACCAGCGACAGCCCCTTGGCCGCATGTACCGGGTCGGCATCGGGGAAGACCAGCGCCGGCGCGTGGCCACCCAACTCCATGGACACACGCTTTAGATGCAGCGCGGCCTCGGCGTTGAGCTTGCGCCCCACCGCGGTGGAGCCGGTGAAGGTGAGCTTGCGTACGCGCGCGTCGCTACAAAACGCCTGCCCGGTGGCGGTCGGGTCGGACACGGTCAGCAGATTGACCACGCCTTTGGGAAAGCCTGCCGCCTCGAAAATTTCGAACATGGCCTTCGCACACAGCGGCGTGCTCTCGGCCGGCTTGAGTACCACGGTGCAACCCGCGGCGAGCGCGGGGCCGAGCTTGCGCGTGATCATGGAGATGGGATAGTTCCAGGGCGTAATCGCGCCGACCACACCCACCGGATCGCGACGCACCATGAAGCGCTGGTTTTCGCGCGCCGAGGGCACCAGCTGGCCATAGACCCGCTTGGCCTCTTCCGCGAACCAGAGCAGAAAATCCGCGCCGTAGCCGACTTCCGCCAGCGAGGCCTTGAGCGGCTTGCCCTGTTCGCGGGTCATCAGTTCCGCCAGCTCGCGCTTGCGCTCGGTCATCAGCTCCCAGGCGCGATACAACAGCTGCGCGCGGTAATAGGCGGTGGAGCCCCGCCAGTCGGCGAATGCCGTATGGGCTGCCGCAATCGCGGCGTCAATGTCGGCTTCGTTGCAGTCGGGCACCGTATCGATCGTCTCGCCCGTGGCGGGGTTGGTCACTGCAAACGTAGGCCGGCCGTCGAGCCATTCGCCGTTGATGAACATCGTTTCCTCCAAGTTATTGATCGCACCAAGCCGAACATTATGGCGTTCGCAATCCCGTGCTTGCACTCCGGCCAGCGCCCGCCCCGGCTGAAGCCAGCCAACAATTGGTCGATACAACATTTCTGACGACACACCGCGATCGGCGAGCGCCGAGACTTACGCCGGGGGCGATGGGTGGCAAGACGTAGAAGAAAATCCGATTTCGAACGCTGGGTCGAGCTGTTCGCGAAACTGCCCTGGACCCTCTGTCTGGCGCTGGCGCCCATCGCCTACGTCGGCTTTGCGGCCCTCGTGGATTGGCCCATTCCGCAGGCAACCAGTGCGGCCGAAATCAGCGATGTATTCATCGCCCAGCTGATACGCACCGCCGGCCTGTTCGGCCAGTACATCGCGCCCACGATTCTGCTTCTGGCCGCACTCATGTCGCTGCTGGGAAAGCGTCGTCGTCGGCAGCTCCTGGCCAGCGCCCGTGCCGTCGAGGATGCCGCGCCGATTTTGCAGATGCGCTGGCTGCAGTTCGAGCAATGCATTCATGGCTGGTTTGAAGAACAAGGCTATCGCGTCGCCGCGACGCCTGCCGGTCCCGATGGCGGCATCGATCTGATCCTCAAACGCGACGGCGAGCGATTCTTCGTCCAGTGCAAGCACTGGCGGGCCAGCCGTATCGGCGTGGCGGTCGTGCGTGAACTCTATGGCGTGATGGTCGCCGAAGGCGCGACCGGCGGCTTCGTGGTGGGCGTGGGCGAGTTTACAAGCGCGGCCCGAGAGTTCGCGACCGGCCGCAATATCGAGCTGGTGGATGCGAGTCGTGCCATTGCCGAACGCGACGCCATCGCCGCGCGTTCGGCCGCCAACACGTCCACCCTGGCGCCACAGCCAGCGCCGGTATGCCCACGCTGCCAGGCGCCCATGGTCGAACGTATTGCCCGCAAGGGCGCGAACGCCGGTCAGGCCTTTCATGGCTGCAGCAGGTTTCCGGCCTGTCGCGCGACGCTGGCCATCGACCCCGCACCGGGGAAGTTTTCGCAGGCCATATGAAAACGGCCCCGACGCCAGAAGCGTCGGGGCCGTTATTACGCGGACTCTCTAAGCGGCGAAAAGCGCTTAGTAAATACCCTGCGTATCCGGCGTTTCCAGCGTGCCGGCGTCCACCACGAGGTTGATCGTGGCCAGTTCGTCGCCGCTGATCGAATCCATGCCGTTCACCGCCTCGATGAAGCGGGCGCGTTCGCCGTCCGACACCAGATCCTTGGTGTAGTCGGCCAGCTTGGCTTCGTAGTCCGGGCGCTGCCAGGGCGTGTCGCCGCCGGGGTGGGCGTTGGCACGGGTCTTCTCGTCGGCCACTTCGCTGCCGTCGGCCAGGGTGATGATCATGCGTCCGCCGTAGGCCTGCACGTTCGGGTCCTGGTCGTGGTAGAGGTCTTCCCAGCGCTGATCGAACTGCGTTTCGATACGGGCCATGATGGCGCGCAGTTCGTCTTTTTCGTCCTGCGTCATCTGGTAGGCACGATCCTTGTGGAACTCACCGGCCTGAATGCAGCGCGCGATGGCGAACATGATGCTGTGGTCCAGCGTGCCGCGCGGCGAATCCGGGTCTATCTTCTGCGGGTCCTGGGCGTCGGTGCCGATCACGTGGTGGGTGTGATGGCTGGTTTCCAGCACGATCTTCTCGATCTGGTCGAGGTCCACGCTGTCGCCCTTCTTGGGCAGCTGTTCGCGAAGCTGCAGCGCCAGATCGATAATCGCCTGGCCCTGATATTCGAAGGCGTACTGCTTCGGATAGGTCTTCATGATGTTGCGCAGCGCGTCCACGCCCGGCTCGGCCAGCTCGACCTTGTAGACCGCGTTTTCGTCGTCACGACCATTCAGGAAGCGGCGGATGATGGAGTCCACGCCTTCATAGACCGGGTTCGGGCCCTTGAGGCCGTGCATGGCATGGTTGACGGCCTTGATGGAGATCTCGGCCGAAAAGCCCGGCACGAATTCCTTCTGGGCACCGATATCGCCCTTGCGCGACTGGCGCGAGGAAATGGCGTTATGCACGGCGAAGTTGATCGCGTGATAGGTCTGCTCGGTGGTCAGCCCCAGCATGGACGAAATACCGGCCGCGGTGCCGGCCGCGATATGGGTCATATGATCGACCTTGTGCTTGTGCAGGCAGATGCCGGTGCCGTCGCCCGTGCCCACCAGCGCCACGTGCACTTCATAGGCCACCACGATGCCACGCAGAATGTCCGCACCGCTCACGCCCAGATGCTGGCCCACGGCAATAATCGGTGAGATGTTGTCGTCCGGATGCGAATACTCGGCGGCCAGATAGCAGTCGTCGTTATCGAGAAACCGTACGGCCACGGCGTTGGCAAAGGCCGCCGGCACGGGGCCGAACGTATCCGTCAGACCCCAGACGGTCGCCTTGCCGGCGCCCTTGGCACTCATCGCGTCGGAGCGTGCCACCTTGACCGCGCGCTCGTTGGCGGCACCGAGTGCGATCGCGGCGTTGTCGATGATGCGGTTCTTGGCCATCGCCACGGCTTCGTCGTCCTGGGGGGCGTCCTTCGCCCGCGTGGCCAGCTCGGCCAGCTTCCAGGCCAGCTGCTGCTCGCGGGCCAGATCGCCGCTGGTTTTCTCGACGGCAACGGTGTGGATCGTAGCGCTCATACAACACATTCCTTCTGATTGATCGGGCTAGCCGGCATAGCGCGGCATTTGCGTGGGGCCGATGTTAAACGATTTGACGATTGGCCACGCCCGCAAACGCACCGAAACCGACCTGTCGACCAGGGCAATACGTCGATCTATCGTGGTTTGGGCAGGCGCGAATACGGTGTGATTCGGCGGCCGCTCGGAGAAATCACCGCCCGGATGAGGCAATAAA
Source organism: uncultured Salinisphaera sp. (assembly GCF_964012375.1). NCBI lineage: Bacteria > Pseudomonadati > Pseudomonadota > Gammaproteobacteria > Salinisphaerales > Salinisphaeraceae > Salinisphaera > uncultured Salinisphaera sp. The sequence goes on along the minus strand of NZ_CAXGSH010000047.1, from coordinate 52 downwards.
AAACGGCCCCAGCACCGATGTGCTGCGACCGTTCCACCCCGAACGAATCGGG